>JBBSOJ010000077.1:0-12646 GCA_038259855.1 Flavobacteriales bacterium | reverse complement strand
ATGGTTTCCAATTCCTGAATCATCTCCAAAGTATTTTCTTCTTTGTTACATAAAATTAAGTCAGGCTCAAGTGCTTTAATTCTATCGAAGTGAACGTCTTTCGTGCCTCCAACGATTGTTTTCTCCTTTTTGAAATGAGTTGGATGCACGCAAAATTTGGTAATGCCCAAAATTGAGGATTCAAGACCTAAATCATAAAGTAGTTCAGTTTGGGAAGGTACAAGGGAAACGATTCGCTTTGGAATCTTCTTTAAGTCAATACTTCGATTTAATTGATCTTTCATAATCTCAAGATAGCGAAACAATGCACTTATTTATATAAAAGCGCCATTATACTAATTGCAACCTATGGCCTGCGACTAGCATTCAATACTTGGCAATAAAACCTATTTTTGAAGCTATATAGAGTTGATATCAAGACTTCTTACCCAATATCAGCGCCATTTCCTGTTGAAGTTCTTTCGCTTTTTCAGCAGCAGCTTCAGCGAAATCGTCATATTTTGAGGCATATATAATGCCTCTTGACGAATTAATAAGTAATCCAATGTGTTTGTTCATACCATATTTGCAAACATCTTGAAGACTTCCGCCTTGCGCTCCAACACCCGGAACCAATAAAAAACTGTCAGGAATCAATTTTCGAATCTGTTTGAGATAGCTCGCTTTCGTTGCTCCCACAACGTACATTAAGTTTTTTGAATTCTTATAAGTTTTAGACGCCTTGATGACTTCCATATAAAGAAAATTACGATTGACTTTCTTTGTTTGAAAATCAAAAGCACCTTCATTGGATGTCAGTGCCAATAATATGGTATGCTTATTCTTGACGGCCAAAAAGGGTTCTACAGAATCTTTTCCCATATACGGCGCAACGGTCACACTATCGAAATTCAAATCTTCCAAAAATGCCTTCGCGTACATGCTACTCGTGTTACCGATATCACCACGTTTGGCATCAGCAATCGTGAAGATTTCGGGATGAAGAACATTTAAATACATGATGGTTTTCTCAAGTGCCTTCCAACCTTTCAGGCCTTGTGCCTCGTAAAACGCAATATTGGGTTTGTAAGCAACAGCCAAATGGTGTGTGGCGTCGATGATTGCTTTATTGAATGAAAAAATAGGATCTTCATCATTCAATAAATGCTGTGGTATTTTGCTTAAATCAACATCCAGTCCTATGCAAAGGAATGATTTCTTTTTTTTGATTTGTGCTACCAACTGTTTTGTGGTCATTCTTCACTATTTTGAAACGATTACAAAACTAATTAAGTAAATCGTTTAAATTCTTCGCTTAACTTTTCTTAGGCTTTAATCACTTTAAACTTAAAAGATGATTACAACAAATCAACATTCGCTTTTAAGAGTTCTGTATTTTCCGCCAACATTAACTCATCAATAATTTTTTGGATATCACCGTTCATAATATTGCCCAAATCATACAACGTCAAACCAATCCTATGATCGGTGACACGTCCTTGAGAATAATTGTAGGTTCTTATTTTCGCACTTCGATCGCCTGTGGACACCATGCTCTTACGTTTTTCGGAATCGGCTGCCATCTGTTTTTCCAACTCTCTTTCATACAATCTAGAGCGTAATACTTTAAGTGCCTTTTCCAAGTTTTTATGCGATGATTTTTGATCTTGGCAACTCACGATCATGCCTGTAGGTTCATGGTGCAATTTAATGGCGGAGTAGGTTGTATTCACACTTTGACCACCAGGACCTGTAGATGTTGTACGCTCAATCCGGACCTCTGACATATCCAATTCATAGTCAAATTCCTCCGCTTCAGGAAGCACTATGACAGTTGCAGCACTGGTGTGCACACGGCCCTGTGTTTCTGTTTGTGGGACACGCTGTACACGATGTACGCCAGCTTCAAATTTAAGTGTACCATAAACGTCGTCACCGTTGACTTCAAAAATCATTTCCTTAAAACCACCAGATGTGCCTTCATTAAAATCAACAACCTCAATTTTCCAGCCCTTGCTTTCGCAATATTTGGTATACATACGATATAAATCACCTGCAAAAATACTAGCTTCATCGCCGCCGGTACCTCCACGGAGTTCAACAACCGCGTTTTTGGCATCTTCAGGGTTCTTGGGGATCAACAGAAACCGAATCTCGTCTTCCATCTGTGGTATTTCCTCTTTAGCTTCCTCATACTGCATTTTGGCCATTTCGACCATTTCTGCATCGCCACCCTCATTAATGATCGCTTCAGCTTCTTGAAGATTGTCTAAAAGCAACTTATATTCTTCACGCTTGTCAACCAAGATTTTCAAATCTTTATATTCCTTACTGAGCGTGATGTAGCGCTTCTGATCACTGATAATATCGGGTTGAATGATAAGGTCGGTAACCTCAATGAAGCGTTGCTTAATTATATCTAATTTCTCTAACATTTATTCTTTGAATTGTATGGCAAAAATACGATTATTTATGAAATAGAATCAAGACCCAAAACATCGATTGTTTTTAGAATTGAAAGGATTATCAGCTTTCGGGAACGAAACGAAAAATACACCATACGGTTTTGAATTAAGCGTGATGACACTATTTTTAAATGATTTGCGTTTTTAGGGTATGCTAAACCGATTTGAAGCCATAGTCATTTTTTACAGAAGGTTTATCCTTTGGTCCATGACCCTTAATATCATTCTACTTTATACCTATCCCTCGATCCCACTGGCCATAACCACAAAACTTTTTTTGACCTTGCTGATTTGGTTTTTCATGAAAGAGACGACAGCAAAAAAATCGCTCATCTTTTATAAAAATCTTGGGCTTTCTAATCTTAAATTGTTTTCTGCTCTATTTTTGATGGATGCCATTTTATCGACCCTAGTTTTAATAGTGATGCAAGAATTTTTATGACAATAGAAATTGACAACGTTGAGCTTTATATTAAAAACAGAATCGTTTTGAACGGCATCTATCTAAAAGCTGAAACTGGTTTTGTCACAGGTGTTTTGGGTCGGAATGGCTGCGGCAAAACAAGTTTACTATCCATACTTTTTGGATCATTGTCATCTAAATATTCCCTAATCAGAATCGATGGACGCCCCATTGTAAATCCGCTTTATCAAACCAATAGAATTAGCTTTTTGCCACAACATGGATTGCTACCAAAACACATCACCTTAAAAAAAGCATTTCAATTACTTAAAGTAAATTGGAAAGAGTTCGAAACCCATTTTGAGACATTCTTGCCTTTATATCAGCACAAAGTTGCATCACTATCGGGAGGTGAACAGCGTGTGGTGGAAACCTATCTCATCCTAAAAAGCAAAAAAGATATCGTCTTGCTTGATGAGCCTTTTTCTCACATAGCACCCTTATATATCGAGAAAATAAAGCAATTGATTGCCATTGAAAAGAATAGAAAAATTATAATTTTAACGGACCATTTTTATCATGATGTCATTGAGGTATCCGATACCTTATATTTACTTCACAACGGTCAGAGCAAACTCATTAAGAATATCATAGATCTTGAGAATTATCACTATCTCAAAAGTGGGACATGGACCTAAATTACGACAACAACGCCTATACCGAGAATTTGTTTCCACTGAATTTTGGCCCCACGCATTTCAGATTCATCGGGAATTTCGGTCTCCACTATGGTCTTAACATCGTTGTCGTAGCGCAAATGCGAACCAAATGAGGCGCGCACGTATTTATTGACCTTAAAATTAAAATTCACTTCCCAATCAACATCAATATTGCCAAACGTATTGAGATAATCGGTATAAAAACTGACTTGGCTATTGATAGCAATGTTCTCAAATACTTCGGTCTCGAAGGCATTGGTCAATAAAATCCCCAATTCGGTGCGGACCCTTTGCCCTTCCCGAAGGACATTGCCTTCTTCATCTAAAAGTGCTGGCTCCACTCCAAAGGCACCTGCATTGGACAAGTCGCTATCCAACACAAAAGTTGATTTGAATGTTAATGGTGAAAAATAGGTAGAGAATTTCTCAATATTCTGTCCATACTCCGTACCGCCACCAACAAATAAATAACCTGGAGCCATTAATCCTGATATCGGATTTGATCGATTCGGATAATTATATCCATTGGTCAATTGAGTTTTAAAATTGAACCGACTTGAAAAATACCAATTACTCGCACTATCTTTCTGAAAGCCTAGCGTAGAGGCCAATTCAAATTCATCGCTTGTTTTACGAAGCTTTTGCTCTTGCTGCTGATTGACACCATAATTTAAGATAGCGGTGTTTTTCCATTTGAGTGGCCCGTTAGTATGGTTGAGCGTTGACTGTAATTTCAACAATGCTGAAACAGAATTCACACCACCAGCATTCCAATTGACGAATGTGGCGTTATTAATATCTAGACCCATCCTATTCTTTTGAACCCATTTCGGAACGCTATCCCTGACTTTTACCACCGTGGAATCTGTTTGGGAGTATGATATATGTATGCTTAAAAAGAAAATCAGAAAAATATAATACCTCATTACTATACTAAAAAATTAACGTGTCAATATTCGAATGTGCCGTATTCGCTTGTGATGGTAAGTTTTTTGTGACTTGAAGCCTCAACCCTACCCACAACCTGGGCATCAACATTAAAAGATTCGGAAATAGCGATGATATCATTAGCAACATCTTCTGAAACATAAAGTTCCATACGATGTCCGCAGTTAAACACCTGATACATTTCCTTCCAATCTGTTTTAGATTGTTCCTGAATCAACCTAAATAACGGCGGAATTGGAAACATAGTATCTTTGATGATATGTAAATTGTTAATAAAATGAAGAATTTTAGTTTGTGCACCGCCACTGCAATGAACCATTCCATGAATGTCTTTGGATGTATACGTTGAGAGAATTTTTTTAATGATGGGTGCATACGTCCGTGTTGGCGATAGCACTAATTTCCCTGCATCTATCGGCGATCCATCCACATCATCTGTTAATTTAATCGAACCTGAATATACCAAATCCGCCGGTACCGACGAATCGAAACTTTCCGGAAATTTTTCAGCCAAGTAGTGATGGAAGACATCGTGCCTTGCTGAAGTTAATCCATTGCTTCCCATGCCACCATTATAACCACTCTCGTAAGAGGCCTGACCTGAAGAAGAAAGTCCAACAATGACATCTCCTGCCTTAATATTGGCGTTGTCAATGACATTGGCTCGTTTCATTCGGGCCGTTACCGTAGAATCCACGATAATCGTACGAACCAAATCGCCTACATCAGCCGTTTCACCACCAGTGGAATGGATGGTAACACCAAATTTTTTAAGATCTTCAATCAATTCCTCGGTACCGTTGATGATAGCAGAAAGGACTTCGCCTGTTATCAAATTTTTATTTCGACCTATAGTTGAAGATAACATAATGTTATCCGTTGCACCAACACACAGCAGATCATCAATATTCATGATCAAGGCATCTTGAGCGATTCCCTTCCAAACGGAAATATCGCCCGTTTCCTTCCAGTACATGTAAGCGAGGGACGATTTTGTTCCGGCGCCATCAGCATGCATAATCAAACAATGCTCTGGACTATTGGTTAAATAGTCGGGTACAATTTTGCAAAACGCTTTAGGGAATAAGCCTTTATCTATATTTTTAATAGCGTTGTGTACATCTTCCTTTGAAGCTGAAACACCGCGTTGTTCGTATCGTTTACTAATGTCTTTGCTCATAATTATGGTTGTGATACAAAAATAAGAATAGTATGCTAGTATGGGAAATTATTTAAATTGAATTGACAATGACAGTTTCATAACCCGTAATAAGAGCTAACTAAAACTTGTCTCTATTCTATATCAGCACCTCATAATTTCATCATAAAAAAAGACAAAAGAAATTGAATATCATCCCTTTTGTCTTAATCGTGTTCCTAACATAAATATGCGGTCAAATTTGACGACTATTATTTGGTAAACAATAATTCTCTATATTTAGTCATTGGCCATAATTCATCATCCACCAACAATTCCAACTTATCACAATGATAACGGATATCATCAAATACCGGTTTGATTTTATGGCAGTAGTCGAGCGCTTTTTTCTCTATATCTTCTAGCGTATTGGCCTTCTTTCGTTCGTTAATCAATTTTGTGACATTGGAATTGATAGATTCTATATGTTCAGAGATTTCTTTTATAAGCTTCATTTGCTCTTTAGAATAATTTTTAAAATCATCCCCATAAATTTCCTTCAATCCTTTCACATTTTTAATCAAGATGTTTTGATATTTCACTGCAGTAGGAATGATGTGGTTTCTCGCAATATCCCCCAACACACGTCCCTCAATCTGAATGCGCAACACATATTCTTCCATCTCAATCTCGTAGCGTGCTTGAGATTCTACGTGGTTCATAACACCCAAATCATTGAAGAGTGCCAAGGACTTTTTGGAGATTTTAGCTTTCAAAGCTTCTGGTGTAGTTCTATTATTGCTCAAGCCACGTTTTTTGGCTTCTTTGTGCCATTCCTCTCCATAGCCATTTCCTTCGAAAAGTACGTTCTTTGACTTCTTGATGTAATCTCTCAACACGTTGAAGATCGCATCATCCTTTTTCATGTCCTTTTTGTCAATCAACGTATCAACTTCTTTCTTGAATTCAATCAATTGTTTTGCAACGATCGAATTTAGAACCGTCATGGCACTCGCACAGTTCGATTTTGATCCGACCGCACGGAATTCAAATTTATTGCCTGTAAAGGCAAATGGTGAGGTTCTGTTTCTGTCAGTATTATCCAACAACACATCAGGAATTTTTCCAACGACGTTTAATTTAAGGTCCGTTTTTTCTTCAGGCGATAATTTTCCATCTGTAACATTTTCTAATTCCTTCAACACACGTGTTAACTGTTCACCAATAAAAACGGAAATAATGGCGGGTGGCGCTTCATTTGCTCCCAAGCGGTGGTCATTGCTCGCAGACGCTATGGCGGCTCGCAACAGCTCTTCGTTATCGTTTACAGCTTTAATGGTATTGATGAAAAACGTCAAAAACTGTAAATTGCTCATCGGTGTTTTTCCGGGACCCAATAAATTAACGCCTGTGTCCGTACTCAAACTCCAATTATTATGTTTCCCCGACCCATTGACTCCAGCAAAAGGTTTTTCATGAAACAATACCTTGAAGTTGTGGCGTTCAGCTATCTTGTCCATAACATCCATTAATAATGAATTGTGATCGACCGCCAAATTAGCTTCATCATAAATGGGAGCCAATTCAAACTGATTGGGCGCCACTTCATTATGCCGTGTTTTCACTGGTATCCCCAATAACATACATTCGGTTTCCAAATCCCTCATATAGGCCAAAGCCCTTGCAGGAATAGAGCCAAAGTAATGATCGTCCAATTGCTGACCTTTTGCTGGTGAATGGCCCAGTAAGGTGCGTCCTGTTTGAACAATATCTGGTCTTGAATTTGCCAAAGCGCTATCGATCAAAAAATATTCCTGCTCCCATCCCAATGATGCATTGACTTTCTTCACGTTCTTGTCAAAGTATTTACATACCGCGACTGCTGCACTGTCAGCAGCCTGAAGCGCTCTCAACAATGGCGTTTTATAATCTAATGCTTCTCCTGTGTAAGCGACAAACACCGTAGGAATACACAACGTAGTCCCATATATAAAAGCTGGTGATGTCGGATCCCAAGCTGTGTAGCCACGAGCTTCAAAAGTATTTCGAATGCCTCCATTTGGAAAACTTGAAGCGTCTGGCTCTTGTTGAACAAGTTGGTTTCCAGCAAATTTTTCGATGGCCAATCCTGATCCTATGGTTTCAAAGAAAGCGTCATGTTTTTCGGCCGTAGCACCGGTCAATGGTTGAAACCAGTGAGTATAATGCGTTGCGCCTTTCGAAATGGCCCATTCTTTCATACCAGTTGAGATGTGGTCCGCTACAATTCGGTCGATTTTAGTTCCTTTTTGATTGGCATCCATTACTGAATTATAGGCTTCTTTGGTTAAATACTGCCGCATTGTTGCTTCATTGAAGACATTGGTACCGAAAATAGCCGATCTGCGCTCATTCTCTTCAATATGAACAGGTTTGTGCTTCATGGATTCTTTAATGGCGTGAAATCTTAAGGTTGACATAAAATATTTTTTTGATGTTTTGTTAGTAAAACTAACGCAAAAATACAAAATTCATATTTAATCGTCAACACACCCCCTAAATATTAGGGTATTGTAAGTTGTTAATAACATCTATTTTAATATACCCCTATTTTATTTGACGGATAATTAATTTTTATAATATTTGCTATATAAAATAAATCATAAATCATGAGTAAGTCAAAATTGGAATATATTTGGTTGGACGGCTACTATCCGACACAGAATATGAGAAGCAAAACTAAAGTTGAAGAAGATTTTAGCGGAAAACTGGAAGACTGTCCGATATGGTCTTTCGATGGAAGTTCTACCCGACAAGCCAAGGGAGGATCTTCCGATTGTTTGTTGAAACCCGTTGCCATTTATCCAGATCCTGCTCGTGAAAACGGCTATTTGGTAATGACCGAAGTGCTGAATTCTGATGGCACTCCGCATGTT
The DNA here is from genome assembly GCA_038259855.1 of Flavobacteriales bacterium. GTDB lineage: Bacteria > Bacteroidota > Bacteroidia > Flavobacteriales > Flavobacteriaceae > JBPOFM01. Next base: position 4,079 of record JBBSOJ010000077.1, on the reverse strand, counting down.
TCTAATGGTCGCGCTACAATTGACGATGATGACAATGATTTTTGGTTCGGTTTTGAGCAAGAGTATTTTATTATGGATACCAAAACCCTTTTACCATTAGGATTCCCAATTGGTGGATATCCTGCACCTCAAGGTCTCTACTATTGTTCCGTTGGAGGTCGAAATACCCATGGTAGAAAATTAGTAGAAAAACATGCCGACTATTGCATCGCCGCTGGTTTGAATTTTGAAGGCATTAACCAAGAAGTCGCAGCCGGACAATGGGAGTTTCAATTATTCGCTAAAGGCGCCAAAAAAGCAGGAGATGAGATTTGGATCGCACGGTATCTTCTAGATCGATTAACTGAAGATTACGGTTACTATATAGACTATCATCCAAAACCATTAGGAAAAGATATGGATTGGAATGGCTCTGGTATGCATGCCAACTTCTCCAATGAAGTATTGCGAACTTGTGGATCCAAAGAAACTTATGAAAAAATATGTGAAGCGTTTAGACCGGTCGTAAAAGAGCATATCGCAGTCTACGGTGAGTTCAATGATCAACGTTTGACTGGATTGCATGAAACAGCCTCCATACATGACTTTAGCTATGGTGTTTCCGATCGTGGTGCCTCCATCAGAATTCCGATTATTACTGTTGAAAAAGGCTGGAAAGGTTGGCTCGAAGATCGTCGACCTGCCTCCAATGGTGATCCTTATAAGATTGCAGGTAGAATTATCAAGACTGTTAAATCTGCCAATATCAGTTAGGTCAAGAATTTAAAATCCAATCATGAAATTAGTGCTTATATCAAGTAGATATGAGCACTTTTTTTATAGTGCTAGGTTTATTTGACATTTTTAAACGTCTCCTGAAAACGTTAGAACTATAAATAGAATATAGGTTGATAGCAGAATAAATCCTTTCACTCTTCCAATTTCGAGTTTTTTTGGGATAAACACCATAGGTATAAGGACTGCGGCAAATCCCAGCATCCAAAAAATATCGCTGGTCAAAATTTTAAGATTGTTTACAACGATCGGTTGTATAATGGCAGTCAGCCCCAATACAGACGCTATATTGAAAATATTCGATCCGATAAGATTCCCTAAAGAGATGGCCTTTTCCTTTCTCAAAGCAGCAATTACCGAAGCTGCCAGTTCCGGCACGCTTGTCCCAATGGCCACCATTGTAACGGATATGACACGCTCACTGACCCCGAGTGACAAGGCCATTTCTTTTGCTCCAAATACCAACCATTCACTCCCAAAATATAGGGCTGCGCCACCGATGAGCAGCCAAACCGTAATTTTAAATCCGGAGGTCACCTGAAGTGATTCATCTACGTCCTCAACAACCGCATCAGGTTCATTCTTTGCACGATTGATCAAAATAAATAGAAAGATCACTAGTGACACCATCAAGGCAATTCCTTCCCAGCGATCTAAAATTTTGCCACTTTGCAACATAAAATAGAGCACAAAAGACAACAACATCATCATTGGCCAGTTGAGCTTATAAAAATTCTTATCAATGGTCAGTGGTGATATCAATGCAGTAATACCGAGAACAAGACCGATATTAGCAATATTAGAACCGATGACATTTCCCAAGGCAATGTCTGATGACCCATCAAGAGCCGCTTGAATACTCACCAAAAGTTCAGGTGCGGAGGTTGCAAAGGACACCACGGTCATACCAATTACCAATTTTGATATGTTGAATTTTAAGGATAGCGCAACTGAAGATCGTACCAGAAATTCACCACCAACAACCAATAATATCAACCCTAAAATGACCCAAAGCAAACTCATAAAACTAATTTAATACGAAGATACTATTTCCGTCTCTTTTACAAAAAAAACTTATACCCTAGTTGATTCTGACTACGATTTGGTGTACAAACAAAAGTTAGTTATATATTTGATTAAGAGACCTAAACAATTGTGTTCTATTGGCATTATAATTGATCATTAAAAAAAGTTGATTAATTGTTACAATACTTAATTCTGATAATTTGTATCGACAAATCATATTAGTTATTTTTTAAATAAATAAGATCTCTAAATATTGGCTCAAAAAATATCATCTTTCAAAATAGATAACATTATGTCAAACATACATTCATCAAATTCTACAAAATTTAAGAAATCCATCGTGTATATAATGTTGATAATGTTTTTTATCATCAATTTTAGTACAACCGTTAATGGACAGACAACCACGACACATGAGAATGATGTGACCATTGGCCAAAATATCCAGAGCTATCGGATTACCAAAGACACTAAAGACAATCAATTGGAATCTATCAAAAAGCACCTATTGGACAAGGGTGTCACAATTGCATTTCAAAAATTAGAACGAAATGACCAAAAAGAGATCACAGCAATTCAAATTGAGTATCGCTCCCAAAAGGATTCTGGACAGTTTTTTGTCAATTCTGGAGCGCCCATAAAAGACATTGCGATCTTATATCATATGGCAGAAGATTCCGTTTCGATTAGTCAAGACATTAAAAATTTGAGTCAAAGCTTCAGAATTGTAAAGGATGAAATGGAACCTCAACCGTCGCAATCGAATAAAGGTGTTGTTGTTTATGCTAAAGATGATGTCAACGATCCCACTAAAAAAGTAACCGTTATCGGTAAAGATGGAAACAAACACAATATTACTCCGGATAAAAACACCTATATATTAAAGACAGATTCAGGGAAAATTAAAAACGAATCCAATAGCGCCTCCTTTGTGAAAGAGACTAAAAATGATACTGTCTGGATTGATCAGAATGTCAAAAATATTGTTTGGACTGATGAGGATGGTAATGATGTTGAAATTATAGCTACTGAAAAAGATGACAAACGCATAAAAATCTTTACGAGCCAAAATGATCAGCCATTATTGATTTTGGACGGCGTCGAAATATCTAAAGAGGTGATGAAAAATCTTGACCCAAACATGATTGAAAGTGTCAATGTGCTAAAAGGTGAAAATTCAATACGTATCTATGGCAACAAAGGCAAAAACGGCGCTATCGTGATAACCAGTAAAAAAGAAAGCCATACGAGCGGAACTGATGTAGAGAAAACCAATAAAGAAAATACATTATCAACAAACTCCAACACTAAAACTGTCATAACTCAAAAGTCTACATCAGATAACGACTTTAAAGAATTCATCATTCATAAAAATTCAGAGGATGAAATTTTAGAATCTCACAAGACATACTTTAAATCTGAAGGTGTAACATTCAACTATTCAAAATTGAAGAGAAACCAACAAAACGAGATCATAAGAATTTCTATAAAACTAACCACCAAAACCGGCAAAAGCAAAAGTGCTTCCTTTACGAATGATGATGGTATTTCAAAAATTCTAATGGGAATAAAAGACGGTAATCTGATTTTAAATTCAAGTGATTACTGACCTAAAATTGGTTACGCTTTTTTATATATAAGAGGTTGAATTCATTTTACCACTAATTTTGTAATATGCACTATTCCTTGAGTTCTGATTTTAAGGATATAGAGTCCGCTAGGAAGATTTAAATCAATATAAGATCGATTCTCTATCATATGGTCTGAAAACCGACGACCATCGACACCGTAAATCTCCACCACTTTAGATTCCATGATTCCTTTGAGAAAAATTCTTCCTTGAGCAGGATTTGGGTAGACTTGAAATTCTGATTGAAATTGCTCACCAATACCCAAAGGCATATTGAATGGAATCCCTATGCGATTGCCCCAAATATGCTCAACCAATTCCGGATAATCAATTAACGGATTTCTATTCATTTGCCAAGTATAAACAACGTTATTCCGGTTCATTTCAAAATCATCTGGCGGATCATTTCTGTGCCATTCCAAAATGGTTGCCAAGTCACCAAATTGCCCAACATTGCCTTCCGGAAAACCATTTACGACCTGCAAATCGGTATAACGAAGCGCCATATACAAAACACTTCTTGCGACATCGCCCTTAAAACTGCCGAGCGTACCTGCCGGTCCGTTATATTGACCATAAAACTGGTTTCCTCTCGAACTATTTTCTGGGCCATCAGCAGCGCGTAAAGCGTGAGCATCAGAGTTTCCGT
>JBBSOJ010000076.1:0-12663 GCA_038259855.1 Flavobacteriales bacterium | reverse complement strand
GGAACATAGTTCATCGCTATACTAAAGACAGCTCAACTTATTTTTTCTTCAAATTCATCATTCGCTCTAACAAAGTAGGATGCGAATAATGAACCCAAACATAAGCAGGATGCGGTGTTAAATTACTCAAACTGTTTTTAGACATTTTTTTCAAAGATGTAATCAAAGGCTGTCCTGCATACGTTGCCGCTGCAAAATCATCCGCCTGATATTCAAATTTTCGAGAAAAGTGATTCATGATAAATCCTGTAATTTCTGAAATCGGAGAATAGAGTAGGCCAAAGGCAATCAACCCAACATGAAAACTTGGAATTTCGACACCAAGCGCGTTTGACAATAACGGATTTGAAATAAATATCGATAAAATATAAAGCGTCAATCCTGTCAAGAGAATTGAAGCTATCAAATTGAAGATGATATGTTTCTTTTTGTAATGCCCAACTTCGTGTGCCAAAACGGCGACGATTTCCTCTTCATTCAAATCATTGACCAAAGTGTCGTATAATGTGACTCGTTTTTCACTTCCAAAACCTGAAAAATAAGCGTTCGCTTTCGTACTTCGTTTAGAACCGTCAATCACAAAAATTTTATCCAATTGAAAACCGACCGTTTTTGCGTAGTCCGAGATTTTATCTCGCAAACTGCCTTCTTCCAATGGCGTTTGCTTGTTGAAAATTGGCACTATCAATTTTGCATAGAACATATTCATGAAAATGGTAAAAACCGTCACAAGTCCCCAAGCATAGAGCCAAAAGTGTTCGCCAGCGAATTGATAAAACCAGATAATCAATGATAGAATTCCGCCACCGACGATTGCCATCATCAACAGTCCTTTGATTTTATCAACCCAAAATGTTTTCTTGGTGGTTTTGTTGAATCCGAATTTTTCTTCAATCACAAAGGTTCTATAATATGAAAATGGTGTTGTCAACATATCGCTTCCCAACATAATGATTCCGAAGAATATTAAGGCGATGAGAATTGGATTGTCTGTGTATCTTCTTGCGACGTTGTCAACATATTCGAACCCATCAAAAAGCAAAAACCCCAAAGTCAAAATGATTGAAAACGTCGATGTCAACAATCCAAATTTGTAATTTGTAGTTTTGTATGCTTGTGACCTTTTATAGTCGGTTTCATCATAGACGTCCTTTAATTCATTTGGAATTGGGTCGTTGTAATGTTTTGCATTTAATCCATCAAGAATCTTATCAACTATAAAGTCGATGATGATAATGGCGATGATGATGTATAATAAGGTATTAGGAGTCAAATGAATAGAATTAATAATGATTAATTAGTAATGTGTGATGAATAATGACTACTCTTTTGAAGATTCAATTACTCTATACAATATTTTTATTATGATTGAAAGTTCTTTGTCTAATTAGCTGCAGTCTTCATAAGTTATATAGTTCGTGTCTTTTAACAATCTCAACCAATAATGGGTTTCTCTCGCTTCTTTATATGAAATGGACATTTTTGCTCTAAAATCTTTCTTTGAAATTCCACCGACTGCTTCTTCTGCATTTGCTCCGATTGAAGTTCCAGACCTTAAAAGCTGTTTTGATAGCACAAATTCTTTTTGAGCAATCAATTTCTTGTTTAAATTAACAATGAGTATGGCAAAACTATAAGTCTTGGTGAGAATAAGATTTTCTTTCATAATTTTTAATCAATCATTACTCATCATTAATTGACTCGCCTTTGGCGAACTGCTTCAAAAATAAGAATTCCAGCGGCAACGGAAACGTTCATACTATCTATTTCCCCTTGCATTGGGATAATGATGTTTTGGGTAGCATTTTTTATCCATTCGTCGCTTAAACCGGTAGCTTCAGCTCCTACTACAATTGCAGATGGTTTTGTGAAATCCTGTGTATGATAATCGACTGAAGCTTGAAGGGCAGCGCAGTAGATTTCGATATTATTTTCTTTTAAAAATGAGATGATTTCAGAAGTTGTTCCTATGGCGATTTGGTTTGTGAAAAGGCAACCAACGCTTGAGCGAATGATATTCGGATTGTATAAATCGGTTTTTGGATTGGCAATGATGACTGCATCAACATTGGCAGCATCAGCAGTTCGTAACAAAGCACCGATGTTTCCTGGTTTTTCTGGTGCTTCAGCTACTAAAATCAACGGATTTTTTGAACTGAATTTGATATCGTTTAAATGATGAGATTTGCTTTTTGCAATTGCTAAAACACCTTCTGTGGTAGAACGATGTGCCAGTTTTTCATACACATCTTTGGAAATGGTAATGACCTTTGGTTTGTCCGATAGTGCGTTTATGAGGTAAAGTAACTTTTCATTTGGGAACAAATCCGGATAATACAAAATGGTTTCCATCTCATAATGTCCCTTCATTGCCAAACTGATTTCGCGTTCGCCTTCAATTAAAAAAGTACCAGATTTTTTGCGCTCGCGAGATTTTTCCTTTAATTGGAATAATTCCTTGATATAAGGATTGTGGATGCTGGTGATTTCTTTAGTCATAATGAACAAAAGTAAATGAATTTCAATGAAACGTTGTAAATTTGAATCATCAAAGAGTCCATTTGCTTTTTGAAATTTTAAAATTGTAATCCGGTCAATTAAAAACAAATAGTATCATCATGAAAAAACTAATTTATGTCTTTTTATTATTGCTCACAGTCACTGCATGTAAAGACAAAAAAGAAACAGCTGTACCAACCGAAGAGCCTCAACCTGAACTTTCGCAAAACACCACTCCTACTTATCCGGAAACATTGGTTAAAGTATTCAATGCTCATGGGGGATTGGATGTTTGGAATGACATGCGTACCCTGGAATTCACCATGGAAAAACCCGATGGAAATGAAATAACCACCACCGATTTGAAGGAACGTTACTCATTGATAGAAATGCCAAAAAGTATGATAGGTTTTGATGGAGAACATGTCTGGACTAAAAGTAACGATGGAAGTAAGCTCGATAAAGACCCTAAATTTTATTATAACCTGATGTTTTATTTCTATGCCATGCCGTTTATAGTTGCGGATAATGGCATTATCTACGATGAATATAAACCTCTACAATTCGAAGGAAAGGAATACCCAGGTATTAGAATTTCCTACCAAAGTGGGGTCGGGGAATCACCGGAAGATGAGTATGTGTTATATTATGATAAGGATACTTATCAAATGACTTGGTTAGCTTATACCGTCACCTATTTCTCAAAGGAAAAGAGTAAAAAATGGAGCTTTATAAAATATAATGATTGGCGAGAGATTGAAGGTCTTTTATTACCGGCGGCCATGACTTGGTACAATGTTGAAGACAACCAGCCAGTTTCCATCCGTAAGGAGGAGCTCTTTAATTATGTGAGTCTATCTCGAGATAAAATGAATCTTAAAATGTACATGATGCCTGAAGGGGCTGAAGAAGTACAATAATTTAAAAACAAACTGCCAAATCTAAGAGAGCCCAAATTTACTTTGTGACTATCTTGAATTTGGCAGTTTTACTTTAGAAATTTACTACTAAAGTATTACTTATTTACTTTTTAGAATTGATCTTTGTATCATAACGACGCCATAATTCTGTTTGATGTGTTTCAAGACTTACAGAACGACCGTCGATAAAAGCATGTGTCAATTGGTTGGTTCTCATATCAAGCGCATCACCTTCACTGATAAAAAGCGTTGCACTTTTACCGACTTCTAGAGTTCCATAAGTTTTATCGATACCCAAAATCTTTGCAGTGTTTGAGGTGATTAGTTGAAGTGCTTGTGATTTCGTTAGTCCATATGCCACTGTGGTCCCTGCATAAAATGGAAGATTTCTAGAATTCATACGTTCCATCTGGCCGCTGGTTTCCAATCCTACCAAAACACCCTTATCTACTAAAATTTTGGCCAATTTAAAAGGGAGATCATAGTCATCATCGTCACTGTTTGGCGTCACATGTACGCGTTGGAGTAGCACAGGAATGTTATGTTGCTTTAATAGATCAGCTGTTTTATATGCTTCAGCACCGCCAACAATGACCATATCAGAAATAGTATTCTCTTTATAAAAGTTGATGGCATCTATAATCCCTTTTTCATCATCTACATGCACAAATAGTTTTTTTGTCCCATCAAACAAACCTTGAGTCGCTTTGTAAGGTAGATTAATAGAAGTCATGTCTCCTTGTGTATATGCTTTCGTGGCATTAAAAAATGACGTCACCTCTGCAATTTGCTCACTGTATTTTTCATTTGGTTTAAGTCCCGGGTCTTCACCCAACCACCAACGACCACGTGTAAAACTGCTGGGCCAATTCATATGAATGCCATCGTCCACTTTTATGGTGGCATCTTCCCAGTTCCAAGCATCAAATTGTACGATGGAAGATGTGCCCGAAATACGTCCACCACGCGGTGTAATCTGTCCTAATAAAACACCATTAGGTCTCATGGACTCCACAATTTTTGATTCGGCATTATAGGCAATAATGCTGCGTACATGGGGTATCATTCCACCAATTTCATCATCATCAGTCGTTGCTCTTACGGCATCAATTTCAACCAAACCTAACGTTGCATTTGGGACAATAAAACCTGGATACACATGTTTGCCACTGGCATCGATGACTTCCATAGAAGACATGTCCATTTTGACGGTTGTGGCATCTGCCACCGTTTCTAAAATTCCATCTTTAAAGATGATGAGACTGTTTACTATTTCTGAACCGTTACCAAGATGCGCCGTAGCTCCCGTTATGGCAATGGTCTTGTTCTGTTTTGGCGCGGGTGTTTGCTGTGCATACGATATGCTAACACTAAAGAATATGAGTAATAATAATTGAATATTTTTCATTTTGAATGGTTTCTGATTATCTCGTAATCCCAATAGTTATCGGGCGCAGAGGTGATGGTTAATTTTACAATACAACTGAACATTATTCGGAATCACAATGCATGGCTTCCTTTTCTTTCTTCTTGATGGGTTGTGTTTTTAGACCCTTATTTTTAGCGAGTAGCATCATGTTGGTCAGCTCACTTTTTTCAGACTTCAAGACCTCTCTCATTTGTTCGTCGCGCTTCAAATCAAAATAGGTCACACCCTCAATAATTGTTTTTTCAGCTTTGGCGTAAATGGAAAGAGGGTGATCACTCCAAAGTACGACATCAGCATCTTTACCAACCTTCAAACTCCCAACCTTATCATCAATATGCAAGAGTTTTGCAGGGTTAAGCGTAACAAATTTCCAAGCATCTTCTTCGCTGATGCCACCATATTTGACACTTTTTGCGGCTTCTTGGTTCAAACGTCTTGACATCTCGCCATCATCACTATTAATGGCTACGGTAACACCGGCATTGTGCATTATGGCTGCGTTGTACGGAATGGCATCAAGCACTTCATATTTGTAGGACCACCAATCGCTAAAAGTTGAACCGCCAACACCATGTTCTGCCATTTTATCCGCAACTTTGTAACCTTCAAGAATATGGGTAAACGTATTGATCCTAAAATCGAATTGCTCCGCTACCTTCATCAACATATTGATTTCGCTTTGAACATAGGAATGACAACTGATAAAGCGTTCTTTGTTTAGAATTTCCGCCAATGTTTCCATTTCCATATCCTTTCGGAACGGTTGCCCGCTTTTCTTTGCGACATCATAGGCTTTGGCTCTTGTGAAATAATCGATGTAAACTTGTTCTACGCCCATTCGTGTCTGTGGAAATCGATTGGTTTCCGTATCGCCCCAATTGCTCTGTTTCACATTTTCACCTAAAGCGAATTTTATGAATTTAGGTGAATTTTCATAAATCAAATTGTTGGCAGATTCTCCCCATTTCAATTTGATAATAGCAGATCGACCACCGATTGGATTGGCCGAACCATGCAATATTTGAATGGATGTTACGCCACCAGCAAGATTTCGATAAATATTAATATCTGTATCATCAATGACATCTTCAATGGTTACTTCAGCAGACGAATTTTGACCGGATTCATTAATGGAAGAGGCTGCAATATGAGAATGTTCGTCAATTACGCCCGAGGTAAGATGCTTGCCTGTGGCGTCAATGACCGTTGCATTCGCTTCAGACAAATTGGTGCCTATTTTTGCAATCTTTCCATTTTTTATAAGCACATCCGAATTCTTAAGGATACCGTCCTTTTCATTCGTCCAAACGGTTGCATTCTTAAAAAGTAAGGTTTCAGCCTTTGGTAATTCCTTAAAGCCGAAAGCCGTATTAGGATACGTTAAAGGAACTACCTTATCAATATCATTTTCTTTGTCCCCGTCCTTCTCATTAGTGTCTTTAGTGCTTTCCGTATCTGGCGTTGATTTTTTGGTGTCAGCGGGTGTGTCTTTATGTTTGGCGAAAAAAGTCGATTCCATACCGTTAGGGAACATCGCCTGACCATTTAAGTTTTTACTGTCATCAACATTAGCAATGATCCTTATAAAGTCTTGTTTGGTTGAATCTTGAGTAGTGAGGGCGATATTGACCCAGTCATCCACATATGAAATTTTCGACCCTCTCGTGTTCTCTTTGTTCGTAATTTCTGTTTTTAAGGAACTCATCTCTCCCTTAACAACCATTTCGTAAGCGTCTCCTGCTAATTGAAACTCGTAAGTTCCGCGAATGTCTTTTTTCGACATGTCTTCGAGAATCGTTTTATTGCCTTGTACCCAATTTTCAAAGAGCGTCGTTTTGGAATCAAAAATATCTCCAGATGTAATTAAAAAGTTAGCTTGAGTCCCGTTTTTTAAGGAACCGATACTTTCTGACTTGCCAATTAGTTGCGCAGGAATGGTTGTTAGCGCTTCTAGGGCTTTCTCTTTTGATAAGCCTAACGAAATGGCTTTCATTAAGTTGGCCTTAAATTCTTTTGGGGATTTGAGTTGATGTGTGGTTAAGGCAAACACGATATTATTATCTGCCAATATTTTTGGATTTGTAGGTTCCTGATTCCAAGATCTCATATCATCCAAAGACAATTGTTTAGCTAAAAAAGCATTTTCGACATCATAAGCTTCAGGAAAGTTGATTGGAATGATCATTGGAGCCTTCATAGCTTTAATATCCGAGATGCGCTCATACTCATCACCACCTCCAAGAATTACATACTGTACGTTATATAAATCACCAACTCTGTCTGCTCTGATATCATTAAGACGACTACCAGCATCAAAAATCTGAATGAGACCTTTATTCGCATTCAAAGCTTCGATGGAAAGATCTTTAGTGGAAACCTTTCCTTTAGCATACCAATCAGCATCATCGTATAATTGACGAAGCAAAGCCATACTTCCCATGACCGATGTCGGGTACGATTGGTTTGACGCGTTACTCTTCGTAAATGATAGATATTGTGCAGATTTAGCGTCTAAAACGCGTGTGTCATTACCATCATTATTATTAAGGGCAATCAGCATCCCTGTTCCTCTTACGATTCCATCTTGGAGATGCGTATTTACAACCCCAAATCCTGCTTGGATCAATTCATCTGCCTTTTTGGAATCATAAGTAAACTTTTCAATCGCATTGGTTTCTGGCATCACATGGTCATTCCAATAATAACCCGTGCGCCCCGCATCGTATTGCGGTGTTCTATTGCTCTGTCGCTTTGGCTTTTCAATTCCAAAGTCAGAAAACAGATCGATAAAAGACGGATAAATGCTCTTGCCGGAAACATCAATAACTGTAGAATTTTTAGGGATGGATACAGAGGTTCCAGAAGATACAACCTTGCCATCTTTGATCAACAGGGTGCCATTTTCGATAATTTGTGATGGTGAAACAAAGATTTTTGCGTTGGTCAACGCCGTGTAGTTGGTGTTTTTAGAAGCGACACCGTCATTTTTTGGGAAATAATCCTGCGCGGACAGCGTCATGCCACACAATACTGCAATGGTTGTTAAATAGTGTTTAAACATTATATGTAAATTGATTGATTAGAAATCTAAAGATAAAAATTAAGTTTAGAGTATAAGAGATATCGATGTGTTTTTCATTTACAACGGATTCTCTTTATAATAATTGACCAAAAGGGCCACCACGTAACTATAACTTTCAATACCGCCAGATTGATTATTGGCTTTTAAAAAACCACTGTAAGTCGATTTAAAAAACACTTCCGAAGGATTTTCATACTGTTCCCAAAACTCACGCGCTTCTTGGTAGTTCTTAAAAATACCGATATTGACAAGTTGAATTAATTCGGCATGCTTTTTAGGATCTCTTAAATATAAATCACTCAAGCAATGTGCCAAGGCAAAGGTATATCCCGAGTATTGAAAATATAAATCCTTATGGTGCATCGCGGCCATAGACCCTATAAAATTGGCTTCATTTTCTGCCGCATATCCCAGTTGATGCGCTATTTCATGACTACAGGTAGTCGGATATTTATAGGTAGGAATCAAACCATCAATTTGAGCCTCGTTCGTAAACGGATTTAAATAGCCACTAAATCCCATGTAGGTCAATGGGAGACTGAATATTGAGCGTTTCACACTTGTGGGATGATACGACAAATTTGGAAATTCTTTCTCCAATTCAACGTAGCCCAAGGGCGCCATCTCTATCAATTGTTTTTTTGAATAGGGGACCTTAACAATTGTTGAATCGTTTGTTTCGATTTTTTGATGAATACTGTTCGATTTCTGAATCAACTGTCTCGTAAAATTAACCAACTGTTCGGTCGTATAGTCATTTTCAATTTTTAAAGAGCGATGTAATGGAAGCCTGTAATAATTAAAAGCCCATAATAAATGAAAGAGAAAATAGGCTACGGACAATGTTGCCAAAACATCTATGATCCAAAGTTTTGTATCTTTAATAATACGTCGCCGATAAACATATAACCAGCGAATTGAAAAAAGAATGGCCAGAATATAAAGTAAATCTCCAACAGAAAATGGAATCCATCCAAAAACAAATCGGAGTGTTTTAGATATAATTTGATACAGGCCATAGGTGTAAAATCGTTCCACTAAATCCGGAAAATTTCCTAAAATTTTAATAAGAAAGATTTGAAGAAAAAGAGAAACCGCAAGGATGATTTTGAGGTGTTTTCGCATGGGGTAAATGTAAATATTTTTAGGGCATCTTCCCAATGTTCCAAGCTATAAGACATGAATTTAGTTCTAATTATTATCATGATTAAAATCAAAAGTTTTAGCTAGGAAGTTCTGAAACTTTTTAACTTTTCCAAATTGCAATTGGTATCTTTGTTTTTTTAGATTTGAATTGAAATAATCATGAGACATCAAACGTGGATGTACCGAAAATAAAGTAATCATATGAATTCAGAAATACGACATCTTGAACCCAAAGTTCTTTGGAACAAATTTGCAGATTTAAATGCAGTGCCCAGACCATCAAAAAAAGAAGAAAGGGTCATTGCATTTATGAAAAATTTCGGAACTAGTCTGGGTTTGGAAACCATCGAAGATAGCGTTGGCAACGTAATCATCAAAAAACCAGCAACAAAGGGGATGGAAGATAGAAAGATGGTTGTGATGCAATCGCATCTAGACATGGTCCATCAGAAAAACAATGACACAACGTTTGATTTTGAAACTCAAGGAATCGATATGTACATCGATGGAGATTGGGTAAGAGCTAAAGGCACCACATTAGGCGCTGATAATGGTCTGGGAGTTGCTACCATCATGGCCATTCTCGAAAGTAAAGATATTGAGCATCCTGCCATTGAAGCGTTATTCACTATCGATGAAGAAACAGGCATGACTGGCGCTAAAGGTTTTGAAGGCGGGTTGCTTAAAGGAGACATTCTGCTGAATCTAGATACAGAGGAAGACGATGAAATAGGTGTGGGGTGCGCTGGAGGCGTTGATGTTACTGCTATACGATCCTACAAGGAAGAAGAAGTGCCTGAATTTAAAGTTGGCTATAAAATAACGGTGAAAGGACTGAACGGTGGACATTCTGGGATGGACATTGATAAGGGACTCGCCAATGCCAATAAATTGATGAATCGATTACTTTTTGATGGTTTTGAGAATTTTGGTCTGCGCATATCAGAAATCGATGGAGGAAGTTTGAGAAATGCCATTCCACGTGAAAGTAATGCGATTGTTGCCATTGATGCCATGCATGAAGAAGCGTTTGAATTGGAAATGACTGAGCTTGCTGATCTTATAAAGACAGAGATCATGACCACGGAACCGCATTTGGTCATAGCTATTGTAAAAGTTGAATCTCCTAAAATGATCATGGATTTGGGTGTTCAAGAGGGATTGACAAGAGCACTCTACGCAGCCTGTAATGGTGTTTATAGAATGAGCGCAGACATCCCAAATTTGGTGGAAACTTCCAATAACGTCGCGCGAGTGATGGTTAAAGATGGTGACATCAAAATTGGTTGCTTAACACGCTCGTCGGTTGAAAGTTCTAAATGGGATTTGGCCAACATGCTTCGAGCTACTTTTGAATTGACGGGCTGTGAAGTGGAATTTAGTGGCGATTATCCAGGATGGAAGCCAAATACAAATTCAGCCATTTTAAAAGTTTTGGAAACCTTATATATTGAAATGAATGGAGAAAAACCTCACGTGGCAGCCTGCCATGCTGGTTTGGAGTGTGGGATCCTTGGTCAAAACTATCCAGAGATGGATATGATCAGTTTCGGTCCGAACATCAGAGGGGCCCATTCTCCCGACGAACGCGCTCAAATATCATCAGCACAGAAATATTGGAAGTTTGTTCTTGAGATCTTAAGAAATATTCCCAAAGCTAACTGATGTGTTGTAGGTTAATGGGTGAAAAATTTACTTTCGGCAATCTAGTAAAGCGGTAGTAAACGATTCGGCTCATTACTAAAAACACAAAAGCCTTTCATATCTGACGGATCAGATTTGAAAGGCTTTTTTAATTATATAAAATTAATTATTTAACGATCTCAACAGTTTCCAGCAAGAAAATTAAATCTGTATTTGGACCAATGACTGGGCCATAACCACGTTCTCCATATGCTAAATGCGAAGGAAGATAAAAATATCCTTTTTCACCAACTTTTAAAAGTTTGGCAGCTTCCTTAAATCCTGCAATCATTTTAGCATCATCTTGGATGGGCATTTCCATAGGTGCGTACATATTGGCAGAAACACGGCGCTCATCTACCATACCATAACGTTCTGCAACTGCTTGTATGTTACTATCAAATAATCGGCCATCAGTAAAGTAACCTTCATAGTTTAATTTTACCATGTCGCCATTTTTAGGACTTTCGCCAGAAGTTTTGTTGATGAGATACATTTTTAGTCCAGATGGCAACGTTTTGGCTTTTGATTCATAGTCGTCAAGAGTGGTCTTCATTTCTGAAGCAGCAACTGCTGATTTTTCCTCCATGATTCTTTTATCCTCTGCCATTTTAGCGATGCGATCCTTTTCTTCTTTTTCAGCGACAGCAAAGTGTTCTTCAAATATCTTTGGTGCGTCAAAATCCTTTGCTGACTTACCTTTTCTGATAATGTTTACCTCATTCATGATCACAGGATCAACAGGTTTGTCACCAGGTTTTGTAGTTTCCACTCCAGATATAGTGTGCAAGACATCTTCACCCATTACCAAATAGCCGAAAACATTGTAATTATTATCTAAAAAAGGCGTTTCTTTTTCTGTAATGAAAAATTGACTACCATTGGTGTTGGGTCCTGAATTTGCCATTGAGATTGTTCCTACCTTATCATGTTTCAGATCTTCAGAAATCTCATTGTTAAATTTATATCCTGGGCTTCCAGAACCGGTACCCGTAGGATCGCCTCCTTGAATCATGAATTCGTCGATAATTCTGTGGAATGATAAGCCATTATAATATTTTTTGTCTTTGTATAAAGTGTCTACCAAAGTATTGGTGCCTTCGGCAAGCGTCACAAAATTCGCTACAGTTATCGGTGCTTTTTCATGTTCGAGCTTAAGAACCATCGTTCCCTTGTTCGTGATAATTTCGGCATACATGCCATCTTCTAAATCAAGATATTTATCCTGGCAAGCTGCTGCTGTTAAGATAACAAACAGCAAAAATAACTGGATCGTTCTAGTCATCAATTTCATAATGTTTAATCGTTTAAAGTTTGAGTTATTGAATTTACGGTTACTTTACACATAAGTGGAATACTGGTGCCAATTCTGTTGGTATCACCATAGTAACCGTAGGCTTTTTGGGAAGGGAATAAAAAGGTTACGGTTTCGCCTGGCTTCATTAATTTTAATCCTTCGCGAAGTCCTGTAAATAATTCTTCTTTATCCATTGTGTAATCGCGCGGTCGGATATCATCATCCGAATAAATCGTTTTACCGCCTAATGTTTTTACATCATAATCAAAGTTTATGATATCACCAAAATTAGCCTGGAGAGTATCTTGGGCTATTTTAGTTTCATAGGTGTACCAAAAGCCACTTTCAGATGCAATGTACTCACTATCTGTATCTGCTTTAATGATCTGTTGAATGCGCTCTTTTTCTTTGTTATTAAGTTTGATGTTCCGTTCTACGGACGCGTTTATGAAAGATCCTGATTTGTGAGAAACAGGTTGTCGTGCTTCTGGCGTTTTACAGCTCACCATACCAAGGAGCAGTAAAACAATGATTATAGGTCGTATCATAAATTCAAGGCTGTTTTATAGCGAGGCAAGATACTAATAAATTTTTCAACTGTATC
The DNA here is from genome assembly GCA_038259855.1 of Flavobacteriales bacterium. Taxonomy (GTDB): domain Bacteria; phylum Bacteroidota; class Bacteroidia; order Flavobacteriales; family Flavobacteriaceae; genus JBPOFM01. Next base: position 3 of record JBBSOJ010000076.1, on the reverse strand, counting down.
ATC
>JBBSOJ010000075.1:0-12725 GCA_038259855.1 Flavobacteriales bacterium | reverse complement strand
GATCTTATCAAATCCGTTCTGGCAGATGTTAATCCGATCGGAAAAATGATCAGCATAAGAGGCGCTAAATTTAAAGTGGTCGGTGTGTTGAAGTCTAAAGGCTCCACATTTGGTAATAATCAGGATTTAAGAGTGTTTATTCCGATACAGAAGGCGCGTTCCCTATTCACACAACCCAATATTAATTATAGCTTAAGCGTAAAAACAGACAACAAAGACATGTTGGAAGGCGCTCAAGACGAAGCTATCTTAACGTTTAGAAATATTAGAGGGCTCAATCCTATCGAAGAAAATAATTTTGGATTGGAACGCAGCGATGATCTAATCAATAGAATCGGTTCCATCACCCAATATTTATACCTCGCAGCGTGGATTATAAGTATCATAACCATAACAGGCTCTTCGATTGCATTGATGAACATATTGTTCGTTTCGGTCACGGAACGTACGAGAGAAATTGGCGTTAGAAAAGCGCTTGGTGCAAAAAGCAAGACCATTGCCACACAATTTTTTATGGAAGCGATAATCATTGGTCAATTAGGCGGCATACTGGGAATTATCCTAGGTGTTTTAATCGGTTATGCCGTCGCGTCGATTGCCGATTTTCAGTTTTCCACACCTTGGTTAGCGATGTTCAGTGCTTTTACAATTGCATTTATCGTTGCCGTAATTGCTGGATTATTGCCCGCCATCAAAGCCTCCAAATTAGATCCTGTGGAATCATTGAGATATGAATAAAATCAGAAACATTAAATAATTTTTAATAAAAAAATTGAACAATCTAAAATATAATAGTAATTGGTATCCTAATAAACCAAAATAGAAATAGCCATGAAAAAAAATGCTGACATTATAGGGTTTTCCGCAATTTTCATGATCACTTTTGGAATTACATATCTAGATTTTGATAATCTGAATTTCGGTGATAATCTTAAACCATATATGTTTATTATAATAGGATTTATAATTTTCATATTTTCCATTTATAAGAAAAGAACATAAAATTATTTCTTACTTACCAAACTTTCAAAATACCGAAACAAATCGCCCTTTGTAATCACAGCACCTTGCTGAATCAATTTAAATTTGTCTAAGGGCTTATCTTCCGAATAGGATTTATTAGCCGTTAACAACTCCACATCGTCTGACAAGAGATTTTCTCGGAACCACACAAAACCTTCAGAAGTCGTAAGATCAATAGCTTCATTTTTAAGTTTGATGGCAATTAATGTCATGATATCTTCTTTTAAATTGAACAAATGCATCTGCTGTGGCGAAATATGCTCTAAATAAGCCACATTGCCTAACACTCCTTCCCATACCAAGTCGCTGAACACGTCCAATTCTTGTTCTGCAACTTCAGGTTTGTTCGCTTTAATATCTGTCCATTCATCGACTGTTATGGATTGCGTTGCAAGAAAATTGATAAATTCTTGATGCAATTCATCGAATTGTTCTTTAGTAAGTCTTGAATATATCATTGGAAATTTATTTTCATTTCCGCGGAGGCAGAAATCTCATGAATTGAATTTTATACAATGAAAAAAGCCTCAAACAAGTTGAGGCTTTCTAAATTATTGTGTATTGATTAAGATTCTGCGATCACTTCAAAAGTCAAATCAACCGTTACAGACCTGTGCAATCTGATGACTGCATCATACTGACCTAAACGTTTGATATTTCCACCATTGATCGATATGAATTTTTTATCAATTTCGTGTCCAGCATTTTTTAAGGCATTTGCCAAATCAATATTAGTGACAGAGCCAAATAATTTTGCACCTGGTGCAGCTTTATCACCAGCATTTGCTGGGATCTTGATATCCAATCCTCTTAAAGATTCTGCTGTTTTTTCAGCCTCATCAATAACTTTTTTGTCTTTAAAAGCGCGTTGCTTCATAGTCTCTGCCAATACTTTTTTAGCAGAAGGCGTAGCCATGACAGCGTGCTTTTGAGGAATTAAGAAATTTCTACCATAACCGTTCTTTACCGTTACAATATCGTCTTTAAATCCTAAATTTTCAACGTCTTGTTTTAATATAAGTTCCATAGTTATGTATTTTTATTTTAATAAATCCGCTACGTAAGGTAACAACGCTAAATGACGCGCTCTTTTTACTGCAACAGATACTTTTCTTTGGTATTTTAAAGAAGTTCCTGTTAAACGTCTCGGTAACAATTTACCTTGCTCGTTTACAAAACCTAATAACCAGTCGCCATCTTTATAATCTACATACTTGATGCCTGATTTTTTAAAACGACAGTATTTTTTTGTTTTGCTCGTATCTATGTTCAATGGTGTTAGATACCTGATCTCACCATCTTTTTTTCCTTTAGCTTGTTGTTCTATTGATGACATAATTACGCTTTTTGTTTCATTTTAGTTCTTCTTCTTTCGGCCCAAGAGATGGCATGTTTATCTAACTTCACAGTTAAATAACGCATAAAACGCTCGTCACGTCTAAATTCTACCTCTAATGGATTGATAACTTCACCATCAACAGTGAATTCAAATAAGTGATAAAAACCACTTTTTTTGTTTTGGATAGGATAGGCAAGCTTTTTTAAGCCCCAATCCTCTTTGGATATCATCTTTGCACCTCTCGAAACAAGAAAATCTTCGTATTTCTCGACTGTTTCCTTTATCTGCGTATCAGATAAAACGGGATTTAAGATGAAAACAGTTTCATAATGATTCATAAAAATTGTATTTATTATTAAAAATTGGGTGCAAAAATACGCATTTATTTCGGATTATATCTATACTTTTGATATGAAAATACATAAAATTCACTACCTGTTAAGCAAATGTTAAAATAAACGGTTTACCGATGTTTTTTGGTTTTTATCCGAATTTTTCGTACTATTGTCGATACTTAACCTAATAAACAATAATGTTATGACCTTAAACTGTGTAGTAGTAGACGATTCTGCGATACAACGATTATCGATCGTAAAGTTAATTGAGAATCATTCTTCACTTAACCTCATTGCGGAGTACAGCAGCGCGTTGGAAACAAAAAACGGCCTAAACACCCACAAGGTCGATCTTATCTTTTTAGATATTGAAATGCCCGTGCTCAACGGATTTGAATTACTTGACGTCCTCAACAATAAACCCCAAATTATTTTTGTGACCGGTAAAACCGAATACGCGTTCAAAGCATTCAATTACGATGCCACTGATTATCTCCAAAAACCAATTACAAGAGAACGTTTTAATGTTGCTGTTGAGAAAGCCCTTGAACAACACAAATTAAAATTAGATTTCAACGAAACCGACGGAGAACACATCTTCGTAAAAAGCAACCTTAAGAAACGTAAAGTGTATATTAAGGACATTAAATGGATTGAAGCCCTTGGAGATTACGTCAAATTAGTCACTGAAGAAAATAGCCTCGTGGTGCTTTCTACCATGAAAGCATTTGAAAGCGAATTACCGGAAGGTAAATTTTTGAGGATCCACAAGTCTTATATTGTCAATCTTGATAAAGTAGATCGATTCAACAGTAAAAATGTTGAAGTAGGCGCGTACGAAATTCCGTTGAGTCGCAATAAAAAATCAGATCTGGTGGAAGCCCTTAATAATATTTAGGAACTACTCCAAAAACAAAAAAATCCTACCCTAGAGTAGGATTTTTTGTTCAGATATAGCTCTAATAGTTATCCACGTTTAATATGACTCTGATAGGTCTAAAGTCTTTAACGCTCATAAAACTGTTATTGATCTTATGTATGACTTCCTTTGTTTTTGGCAATGATTGCGATGATGGAATTTTAACAAGAATATTGATAAGATATTGATTTCGAATTCTAGACACTGGCGGAAACTCGGGTCCCAACACGTGTTGCTTAAACACCTGACGTAGTGATTTTGCAAACCAATCGGCCCCAACGCTGACCTTATTGTAATCTTTGTGCTTCAATGTGATTTTTATCAAACGAAACGTAGGTGGATATTTGTAAGCCCTGCGCTCTTCCATTTGCTCCGTAAACATTTCGGTAAAATTATTGGTTGACACTTGTTGTAAAATGCGATGGTATGGATTGTAGGTCTGAATGAGCACCTTGCCGCGTTTGTCGGTTCGGCCTGCCCTTCCCGATACTTGAAGCATCAATTGAAAACTACGCTCATGGGCCCTAAAATCAGGGAAGTTGAGCATGTTATCCGCATTTAATATTCCAACAAGTTTTACATTTCTAAAGTCCAATCCTTTGGTAAGCATTTGTGTTCCCACCAAAATATCGACCTCCTGTTGCTCAAAGGATGTTATGATTTTTTCATAACCATATTTTCCCCGTGTCGTGTCCAAATCCATTCGCGCAACCTTATTTTCAGGAAACAAAACTTTTACCTCCTCCTCTATCTGTTCTGTTCCAAACCCTTTACTATCGAGTTCGTTACTACCGCAAGCCTGGCAATTTTGAAGCATGATCGTATGGTATCCGCAATAGTGACAACGCAACTGGTTTCGATATTGATGATAGGTTAAACTGACATCACAATTAGGGCATTGTGGTGAATACCCACAGGTATTGCACTCAACGATGGGTGAAAAACCACGGCGGTTTTGAAATAAAATAATTTGATTTCCTTCTTGAAGTGTTTCCGTCATCTCTTCAATCAGTCGATCACTGAAGTGACCTTTCATCCGCTTTCGTTTGTATTTGTCAGCCAAATCAATCAATTCAATGTCTGGCATCAATACATCATTGAACCGATAATTAATTTCGACCAAGCCATATTTATGCTGTTGGGCGTTATAATAACTTTCCAAACTTGGTGTCGCGGAGCCCAATAGGGTTTTGCTATTGAACAAACTAGCCAAAACAATGGCAGCATCACGGGCGTGATACCGCGGTGCTGGGTCAAATTGTTTAAATGACGATTCATGCTCCTCATCAACGATGATCAATCCTAAATTCTGAAACGGTAAAAAAATGGACGAGCGAGCTCCAAGTATAATTTGTGCCTTTGATTCGCTATTCAAAACATTGTACCACACCTCAACACGCTCATGCGAGGAATAACGTGAATGAAACACCGATACTTTTCCCCCAAAATAGGTTTGAAGTCTGGTGACCAATTGGGTTGTTAAAGCAATTTCCGGCAGCAAATAAAGCACCTGTTTCCCTTGTGCGATAACCTCTTCTATCAATTTCACGTACACTTCCGTTTTACCCGAAGACGTCACTCCGTGCAACAGTGTTACATTTTGTGTCTTAAAAGACGTCCTAATCTCTTGTAGAGCTTGAACCTGGTGCTGATTTAGTTGTTTCGAAGCTTCATTGTCATCTCCATTATATTCGACTCTGTCCTTCTGTAAGTGATATTCTTCAAGAATTCCTTTATCGATCAACGTTTTTATGATGGCATTGGAAGCGTCACTCTCTTCAGACAAATCAGAGACTTTAATTGGCTTTTTCGTTTTGGCAGAAATAGAAAAGAGCGTCATGACGACATCCCGTTGTTTGGGAGCATTGCTCAAATCCTCCATTAACGATTGTAATTTCTCGGAAGCTGTATAAGCTGTATGTAATTTAACGAAACGAACCAACTTGGGTTTGTACTTTTCGTAGACTTCTTCTTGTACGGATATGGCATTTTTTTCCAAAAGACGCGTGATCACCGGAAGCACCGTTTTCTTGTCCAAAATCCCCATGACATCCTGAATTTTGAGCGATGTTTGATGATGTAAGGCTTCATAGACCAAAAATTCATCGTCTTTTAGATCGGAGTCATTTAGAATCGTCTCATTATTTTTACTGATCACCGTTTCACTTTCCAATACAAAGGCGCTGGGGAGCGCTGCTCGCATGACTTCGCCCAATGAGCACATATAGTAATCGGCTATCCATTCCCAATGCTTGATTTGATTTTCAGTAACAACGGGCACCTCATCCAGAATCTGGTGGATATCTTTGGCCTCATAAACCAATGGTTCTTGGTTATGAATAGTGTGTACGATGGCCGTATATATTTTTGATTTACCAAATGGAACCGCTACACGCATCCCTGTTTTGAGAAAATCTGCTTCCGCTTCTGTAATGCGATACGTGAAGGATTTCTCAATGGGAATGGGAAGTATGACGCTTATAAAATGTAACATGGTGTGTTGTTATTCTTTCTCCCTGATCCAATATTGGGTGGCATAAAAAAAGGCAATATAGCCTCTCACTTGAAGCGTGTTTTTATCCTCAAGTTTCAATCGCCCTCTGTAAACCTTGCCGTCTTGAGGGTCAGTGATACTTCCATCAGTGTAAACAGCATCATCTTTTTCCATATTTTTTATAATATCCAAACCTAAAATTGGCTTATTATAATCGTCCCCTTCACAAAATTTACAAGGTAAATCTCGTTTGCTTGCATCGAAGATCTCAATAATTTTTCCGAATATCTTACCGTTCTTCTCATAAATTTCAACAACAGATTTTTCCTCACCTGTTTCGTCGTCGACTGTTCGCCATTTGCCCAATATACTTTGAGCGTCAACAGTTATTGTAAATAGCATCAGCGCTAAAAAGATCACCTGTTTCATTTTCCTAATTTGAATTTTTCTTCTTTAGCATTCGAATGGTTGCATTTAGTTCAAATCCCAATAGAAGGATATTTGAATTCAACCAAAGGTAAAATAGTAGAATTAACAATGCCCCTATCGAACCATACAGTTCATTGTATGTTGAGAAATAGGTGACATAAATACCAAAGAGATACGAAAATACAATAATCAAAATCGTGGTCAGTAAAGCGCCCGCAGAAAAAAAGCGAGAATGCTTTCCTTCTTTTGTACCAAAGTAATAGAGCGTTGCTGTAGCCACATAGGTCATAAGCACAAAGAATACATACTTGGCCAGCGCAATTAAGAATATGCCTTGGGATTGTGTTTCATAACCATTTCTGTCAAAGACGTATAATATTCTTTGAATAACATAAATCTGAAAATATCCCAAAACGGCAATGGTGGTGATTAGAAGCACCACCAATATCAGCGCCACCCCAATAGAAAATAAATACTGTCGAACCACGCTTCGGGTCAATTGCTGATGGTATGAACTTTCAAAACTCGAAAACAATGCACTGATTCCGTTGGCCATCAGAAATAGAGCCAGCAAAAAGACCGTGGAAATCAACCCCGCATTACCATCTGTGTAAATATTTTGGAAAATGTTATCAAAGAAAAATTCAGAGGTTTGCGGCGGTAACAGGGAATCTAAAAACTCTCTGAACTTCAACTCAAAACCATCCACAGGGATATAAGGAATAAGAATAATAATAAACAGTAAAAAAGGGAAAATAGCCGTAAAAAAGCTAAATGCAATCGCACTTGCTCTCGAGGTTACCGCACCTTTGACAATACCTTTTGCGTATAAGCGTAAAAAATGATATAGTGTCAAGCCCTCCAACGCTGGGAGTTGTATTTTTTTTAAGAAAGATATGAACTGCTTAATGACAGGGATTCTCTCAAGCCTAGACCCGATTTCATCTTCAATACTATCTTCATCATTATCAGCCATAAGTTACACCGCCTTTAAACTCAAATCCATATTATAAACAGAATGCGTAAGCGCACCGGAGGAAATATAATCTACACCACATTCGGCGTAGTGCCTCGCTGTCTCTTCGTTAATGCCACCACTCGACTCTGTCAAACAGCGGTTCCCAATCATCTGAACCGCTTTCTTGGTATCCTCAAAATTAAAATTGTCGATCAAGATGCGGTAGACACCGTCTGTTTTTAAAATCTCGCCTATTTCCTCCAAATTTCTTGCTTCAACAATTATTTTTAGGTCTTTGTTATTATCTTTTAAATACTGCTTTGTTTTTGTAATGGCTTTTGTAATGCCACCGGCAAAATCAATATGATTATCCTTCAGCATGATCATATCATATAACGCAAATCTATGGTTTTCACCACCGCCGATTTTAACGGCCCATTTTTCCAAGGCTCTGATGCCAGGCGTGGTTTTCCGAGTGTCCAAAATCTGCGTGTCAGTTCCTTCTAACAAATCTACAAATACTTTCGTTTTCGTTGCAATTGCGCTCATGCGCTGCATCGCATTTAGAACCAAGCGTTCGGCTTTTAATATAGATTGTGAAGAACCTTCTACATAAAACACAATATCACCATATGACACGCGCGCGCCATCTTCAACAAGCGTTTCAACTTTCAAATTCTTATCCACAAACTTAAAAACCTGCTTGGCAAAGGCAACACCAGCAATAATACCTTCGTCCTTTACCAATAACTTTGCTTTACCCACAGCTTCTTTAGGTATACAAGCCAACGAACTATGATCGCCATCTCCAACATCTTCCCTTATGGCGTTGGCAATAATTATATCAATTTCATTCTGGAACTTTTCTTTGGAAATCATCACATTCATATTTAGTGTAAAAATAACGATTGATTTTCGATTGATGAATTTTGAACCAAATTATAAGAATAAACCCGAAGAATTTGATTCTTTTGAGTCTTTTGCTATATTTGAAAAAACTGCATTTATGCCTTTACGCTCCCAAATTGCACTGTTGTTTTCATGTTTTATAGTATTTATAGGCCAATCACAAAATGAGGTCTACATAGATGAACAAATGCAAGAACTAGACTCGCTTTCTTACGAGAAAAAATGCAAAGAAATTGCGTTCAAATGCCATAAGTACGATACAGATTTCATAACTATTAATAAAGTACTTACAAAATATGCTTTTGGAAGCATTACGCCAGACGAAGCGACCCAATTAAGAAAGTTATTAATTCTTGATTCTGGAAAAGATATTAAAAAAGATGACGCTATTTTGGTCAGTTATACCGACAGCCTACGGAGTTTTAAAACCATATTAAAAAATAGCAATCGACATATAAAAATGCACGACTCTATAAATAAAGCGTCAAAAAATTTGCGAACCACTCATAGACTTTATACAAAAAATAAGTATTTAAAAAACTTAAAGAAGTATGTAAAACGTACAAATAAGTGCATTAAGAAATACGAACAAAGACAATCTGTATCTGTGCATTACGCTTATGGAGATGGACAAAACGTTGCAGATAATTACAAAGGAATGATCTTCATAAAAGATCGCGGCATCCTAAAAGCCACTTTTTTTAATATCATTTACAATTATAATCTTTTACTTTTGAAACCAGATGGCGATTATTTTTTGAGCGGAGGCCATTTAAGTGATGACATGCTGTTAGACTTGATTAAAGATGAGGATTGGACCAAACACAAGGCGGACTGGGAATCCACATTACATGTTTATAAAATGAACGGCATAGGAATGTTTAAAGAAATAGGACAATTAGACCATAGAAAACACTGCTTTTAATGACCATCAAACTTCTCGCTATTGGTAAAACCGATCATAAATCGCTACAATTATTAATTGACGATTATCAAAAACGCCTTAATTTCTATATAAAATTTGAGTTTGAGATTATTCCTGATTTGAAAAAAGTGAAGAACTTCAGTGAAGATCAACAGAAACAAAAAGAAGGTGAACTTATATTAGGAAAAATCAGTTCGACAGACATTTTAGTCTTATTGGATGAAAATGGAACCCAGTATGATTCCGTTCAGTTCTCGGAATACCTTCAAAAACACATGAATTCAGGCATCAAGCAATTGGTGTTTGTCATTGGCGGACCTTATGGTTTTTCCAATGAGTTATACGCCGTGGCTAGAGGACAAATCGCGCTGTCAAAAATGACATTTTCACATCAGATGATTCGATTGTTTATTATTGAACAGTTATACCGTGGATTTACGATATTAAAAAACGAGCCCTATCATCATCGATAAAAGGCTCGTTTTTTATTTTATAATGTTTCTAAAATTTAATACAGAAGCCTCAATTTTAATGGGCCTTATAAGATTCTTTGCGTTTCTTCAATTGCTTTTCCAAATCCCTGATGGTTTCTTGGACTGCCATTTCGTAATTTTTCTCATTGGACGATGCAAAAAGTCGGGGACCAGGAAGACTTAAACGAATGTTGCATATTTTACTATCAACAGGCTCATTGTTATCTTCTTTGAAAAACACATCGGCACCTATAATAAATTCATATTTATCAACCAATTTCTTTAATCGCTCTTCGGTATGGCTCGATAGCCATTCACTGGCATCTATGTCTACATATTGAAAATTTACTGTCATAATTTATCGTTTTTAAATTGAATAACAAGTTACCGTATTTCACTTAAATAGTGGACGTCCTTAATCTTAAAAATTATATAAAATTTTACTAGTCGAGTCCTAGACTTTCAATATAGGCTTCATTATTTGAAGGTCTACCTAGACATGCATCGACCGCCTCATTGACGTCACACTAACCGCCATCTTTATTATGATCGGCATAGACTTCTATGGCATCCGCGATAACATGGGCGTAGTCAAAAAGCTCCTTGAGCCCAATATTTCATCGATTAACGACTGGAAATTTAATGGGTGTTTCTGTAACTTTTGGGAAGTAGTACGTATTAAATACTTTTCATGATGGTTTTATCTTTCTCAAGAATGATATTTCAGCTCCATATAAAAGAAAATTGTTATATAAAATCGTTAAAATTTACACGTTTCTGGATATATATAACTATGACGCTATTTCCGTTCATCTTTCCAAATCAAAGTCCTTTTGATATCAGAACCAAATTCGGGACAATTCCCATCACCTCTTCCTGTTAATCCGCCACTCGGGGCACAGATCAGCTTACAGTTACTGTCATAGACAAAACTGAATTGATCACAGCAAGCAGCAGTAAAATAATAGAAAACCCCATCATTTACGTCCCATTTATACACTTCTATCGGTGGATTTTGGACAGGCTGATTTTTGATGTTTTCTATTTTATCAGATATGCACTGGGGATATGGGTCTTTAGTCTTTGAAGACTTGCAAGCCATCGCAATCATTAAAATGAACACTATTAAACTGAAGATTTTCATTTAAACTCGTTTTATCAAACTTAATCTATTTTCATTTATGATGATAATTGTATTTTTGAAATATAATTTTCAACAACCTATATGGAACTCGTTTTTGCAACCAATAATCTGAATAAATTAAAAGAAGTGCAACGTCTGATGCCCTCTTATATAACATTGTTGAGTTTGGAAGATATAGGCTGCACTGAAGATATTCCCGAAACTCAAAATACCATTGAAGGGAACGCGATTCAAAAGGCAGATTATTTAAAAGAGCGCTATAATTGTGATTGTTTTGCAGACGATACAGGATTGGAAGTTGATGCTCTGGATGGAGAGCCTGGCGTGTTTTCAGCGCGCTATGCCGGACCACAGCGTAATTCTGAAGACAATATGTACAAATTATTGACCAACCTTGAAAACGCTCCTCAAAGAAATGCACGCTTCAAAACGGTCATAGCCTTACATCTCAATGGCCATAGCCATACATTTACGGGCATCTGTAAAGGTGAAATAACCCGAGAAAAGCAGGGTAGCGATGGCTTTGGATATGATCCGATATTTAAAGCTGAAGGATATGACAAGACCTTTGCCGAAATCAGTATAGAAGAAAAAAACACTATAGGACATCGTGGAAAAGCAGTGAAACAACTGATTGCTTTTTTGAACGATCATCAATAATTACTAGTTGATCTGTGTAACAACCTAATGAATTAAGCGTCAAACTAGTTTTAAATGCATTATTTTACATTGAATCAACTACGGTTAATCATGTTAAGCAGTTGAACTTTGATTTTAATGTGCTCTCAATATAAATTAAAACCATCAATGGATAACGTTATTCACATCCGAGCTATTGTTCGAAATTTTCAAATGGGTCAAGAAACCGTATATGTCTTAAAAGGCATCGATCTTGACATTAAACGTGGCGAATATGTTGCAATCATGGGTCCTTCAGGTTCAGGGAAATCTACGCTTATGAATTTGCTGGGTTGTTTAGATACGCCAACTTCCGGAACCTATATTTTAAATGGATCTGATGTTAGCCAAATGAGCGACGACCAATTGGCAGAAATAAGAAACAAGGAAATCGGCTTCGTATTTCAAACATTCAATTTACTCCCAAGAACTACGGCTTTAGAAAACGTCGCCTTACCAATGATTTATGCAGGTGTTTCGAAAAGTGATCGCTCTGCTCGAGCTGCGGAAGTGTTGACGAGCGTGGGATTGGCAGATCGGATGGATCATAAACCTAATGAACTTTCCGGAGGACAACGACAGCGCGTTGCTGTTGGTAGGGCTTTGGTCAATAAACCTTCCATCATTCTTGCAGATGAACCTACGGGAAATTTAGACTCTAAAACGTCTTTGGAAATCATGCAATTGTTTGATGAAATTCATCAAGCAGGTAATACGGTTATTGTCGTTACTCACGAAGAAGATGTTGCTGAACGTGCTAAACGTGTTATCCGACTTCGGGATGGGGTGATAGAAAGTGATACGATGAATTAAGTAAAAATCTGACAGTCAATACTCAAAAAAGTAATTTATTATAACGATTTCCAAATTATGCCGTCGTGCCTTAATTTTTAACTTTCAACGTCCATTCAAAATTGAACGTAGATACCACAGTGCCTTCAGCATTTTTTCCAATGGAGGTCATCCAAATAGTTTGACCTTCGCCTGTTGAGATGGCTTGATTCATAGCATCATCTAACAAATGCCCGTCCGAACATTCAAAGGTGATCTTACCAGTTGCCTTTTTCGAAAATGATGCGTTGTTGTTAATGACGAGCAT
>JBBSOJ010000074.1:0-12904 GCA_038259855.1 Flavobacteriales bacterium | reverse complement strand
TTTGTTTCTTCTTCTTCTTCTTTTATAAATGGCATATCAATAGTGTGTTAGTTAAAATTATTTTTTAATGTAAACAGTTTTTCTATTTACAAATTCATGGATTCCTTCTTTAGACAATTCACGACCGTAGCCGGACGCTTTGGTACCTCCGAAAGGAAGTCTTGCATCTGATTTCACCATATCATTTACGAAAAAAGCTCCATCCTCAACATCATCGATGTAATTATACATGCTCTCAATATCTTTGGTGAATACCATGGTCCCTAAACCAAATTTAGATTTTGCATTTAGCTTAAAGGCGTCTTTTGTATTTTTTGCTTTTATCACCGCTGCTACCGGTCCAAAGGTTTCATCATCAAAAACCGGCATTCCAGGCTTTACATTCTCTAAAATAGTAGGTTCAAAATAAGCCTTTTTCATCGTGTTTCCTATAGTAACGGTTGCTCCTTTTTCGATGGAGTTATCAACTTGTTCTTTTAGGATTTCAGCTAAATCTTCCCTTGCTAGTGTACTTATATCGGTTGATTCCTTCATCGGATCGCCGAACTTAAGATTTTTAGTTTGCTTTTTCAAACGCTTTATGAAGTCATCATAAATTCCTTCTGTTACTATAAAACGTTTGGCTGCAATACAACTCTGACCAGAATTTTGCATGCGTGCATTGAAAATGGTTTCAAAATGAGTATCCAGATCCGCATCATCTAAAACAATACAGGCATTGCTTCCACCAAGTTCCAAAAGGCACTTTTTAAGATGCTTTCCGGCAATGGTAGCAATGTGTCGGCCTGCTTTTTCGCTACCCGTTAAGGAGACCGCTTTTACAATATCGTTTCCTAAAAGTCCTTCAACGGTATCGTGATCTGTTAAAATAGTTTGAAAACAACCTTCCGGATACCCTGCTTTTTCAAACAATTCCTGAATTAATAAAGCACACCCTGTAACATTGGAGGCATGTTTTAAAATTGCAGTATTTCCTGCAGTTAAAGTAGGTACTGCAAATCGCATAACTTGCCAAAATGGATAATTCCATGGCATAATACCTAAAATACATCCTAATGAATCATAGCTCACAAAACTTTCATCGGCATCCGTATCAATTATTTCATCTGATAGAAAACTTTCGGCGTTAGAGGCATAAAAATCGCAAAGTAAAATACACTTTTCTATTTCAGAAATACTTTGATTAATGGGTTTACCCATTTCCGAAGTCATCTTTTCAGCATACATCTGTTTTTCGTCATCAAGAATTTCTGCAACATTTTCTAAAAGCTGACAGCGCTCGTTAATTGAGACATGCTTCCAATGTTTGTGAGCTTTGTTGGCCTTTGAAACTATAGAGTCTACTTGTTTTTTAGAATGGAGTTTGTAGTCCTGCAAACGTTCACTTGTATAAGGATTGGTAGTTTTAATGCTTTTTGACATGGAAGGATGGTTTTGGTGTTTTAAAAATAGTTTTTAATTAGCTATTTCGCTATAAAATTATTACATTATAAAGGTGACTGTTAATTCAATCCACATAAATGTTAACGTATATTAAAGGTCTGTGAAACAGTTAAAGATTTACGTAATAAAGACAGTATAGTGAACATTTAAATAGTAATTTTGAATCATAAAAATCAAACAGTTTAATTTAAAATCAAAAAGATTATGGGAAATAATGGAAGTAACAACACACTAATAGGTATTTTGGCCGGGACAGTTATCGGCGCAACATTAGGTATTTTATTTGCACCAGACAAGGGTGTGAATACTCGCCACAAAATTGCAGATGAAACGTTATCAGCTAAAGATAGGCTTACTGAAAATGCTTTAGCCGCCAAAGACAACTTAAGTATGAAAGCAAATGAATTAAAAAATCGTTTTGTTGATACAGTTTCACAAAAGAAAATGACTTTGGAAGAAAAAATGGAAGATTTGGTATCTGATACAAGCCATAAGGCTGACGACGTCATAAATTCTTTAGAAAGAAAGCTTGAGGATTTGAAAGCGAAAAATCAAAAATTTCAAAAAAATTCAGTTGAAAAAAATCCAATTTCAAACGTATAATAGTCTATGAACAATATTTTCGAATCTATAAGTAATACATCTGACAAGGCAGGGGACATCGGAGAGAAATATCTCAAAGACACCCGCGATTATTATCGGCTAAAAATATTTCAGCAACTAACCCTTTCAGTAGGGATGGTTGCAAAAGCTTTGGTTATTGGAGGATTGTTATTTATAGGTTTGATTTTTTTATCCGTTGCGCTAGCTTTAGCGATAGGTAATTATTTTGACAATGTTGCGATAGGCTATTTGATAGTTGCTGCGATATTTTTAATACTTGCGCTACTTTTATATTACAAGCGAGCAGTGATCGGAAGGCAGATCATTGTCAAAATGTCTCCTAAATTTTTTAATTAAATATTAAAGTATGAAAGTTTACAGCTCATTTGAAGAAATAGAATATGATTTACAACGCTTAAAATTAGAGCGTCAGATTGGGTTTGAAAAATTAAAAGGGGTAAAGTCAGAATATATTGAGAGCTTTAAGCCCTTAAGTTGGGTGACATCTGCAGCAAAATTTGCTGGAAAATATGGTGTATTCATGATTTTTAAAAAACTATTTAAAAGTTTCAGATAAACATACACTTTAATGTTTAAGATAAATTTGAGATGATTTAGCCAAAGGATATATTACAAATTTTATAATAATTAGCACCAATTAGTTTGAATACTATTCATCCTAATTGGTGCTTTTTAAATATATATACGTAAGTTTTTAGTTAAATTATTACTAGAGAAATGAGTGCTTTCCTCATTTGTAAATTCGAAATCAGAATATTTGATTTCGAATTATATTAAGCTTTTTAAACCAACCTATATATTAGGATACAATATTTTCCGTCGTCTGAACGATTTGCTTTTTATATTCATTGGGCGTAACATCAAATTTTTCTCTAAAAATCTTTGAGAAATAACTTCTACTTGTAAAACCAATCGTATAAACGATCTGTGAAATATTTAAATCTGTCGTGTTCATAAGCTCACGCGACGCTTCAAGTCTGATATGTCTTATGTATTCAGTGACCGTTCGAGTGTAGATAAATTTAAAACCTTCCTGTAATTTTGCTTGAGAGAGTCCCGAGCTTTTCGACAATTCGTTGAGAGAATAGTCTAGAGCCGGATTTTGTACTATTCGCTTGCTTAATTTTTTTATAGTTTTCAATTCACTTTTAGATAAACTGTGTGGTATTTCTTTATGATTTTGATTACGATCATGTCGCGCAATGTGCATGGAAAGCAAATGAAATACTTCACCTTCAATCTTTAAAATTCTAGTGATCCCACTGGTTTTTTTGTTTCGAATGGCATTAACATGGTCTTCCATCTTAAGATGCATCGGACTATAGTACGAGAATGTTTCTCCATCAAGACGATTTACAAAAACATCGTACAATTTTTGATTGAGTTGCTCCACATTATTCAATCGTTTTTTGAGATATTCTTTTCTGACCACTCGTATGTTATTAAAAAGAATGGGAACATTTTTAGGGATGACCGTCAAATGATCCAGTGCTTTTGTAGAAACTACAATGCAAGAATGATATTGATCTACAACAGAAAAGTCACGTTCATTACTAAACTTATGACTAAATGACCCTTTGGATACAAATGAAAAATGAATTGGGTTAAAATTAGCAGTGCTATTGATGAACATAAGATCATCACTAAATATCGCATTGAATTCCAATAAACTGACACCCCAATCAAATGTCAAAAATTTGATAGATCCCTTTCCGAGATTGCCATTAAATGAAAGCGTATGTTCACCCCATTCTTCTGAAATATCTCCCCCAAAATAAGATTGCATTTGTTTAACTGAATCTTTAGTGCTTATAGCCGCAATATTAATCTCTACCATTCTTGATTGGTTTTTGTAATAATACTAAATTAATTATATTTTATCTGATTGTCAAACCATTGTTTTAAATGAACGGTTGTTAATTATAATACCAATTGAATATCATACATGAGATTGATTATATGATATCTCATTTCAGTCAACAATTATTTTAATTGAGAACACCCCAGGAGATTAACATTTATAAATTTACAGTATACAAATAAGTGCTACTAGTACTTATTATTACACTGGTTGGTTAGTTAGTTAAAGAGGCCTTGACACACTTCAAAAAGTCAAGGTCTTTTTACATTTATAACAACTTCCCAATATTCCTATAGGGTAAATATTATTTTGGATTTCTTTAAAACTAAATGGTTAGGCTAATAAAAAAGTTAGTGAAACTTAATGAAAAGTTAAATCTGAATGCGTAAAGGATATGCGTTAAATTAGATTTTTTTTGAATTACTGCGACCTCAATCATAGTAGTATCTTTAATGTAGATGAATTGAAATCATCAAAAATCAATATAAATTTAAACTTAATATTATGAGCGATTACACGAAAGAAGTAGGAAATAAATTGAATGATTTATTAGAGAAAACATATGATGCTGAAAAAGGATTTAAAAAAGCATCTGAAAACGCGAAACATTCAGGATTGAAAACATTTTTTGACAAAAAAGCGCAAGAGCGTTATGATTTTGGTCATCAAATAAAGTCTGAAATTAAAAGTTTTGGTCAGGAAGTGGATAAAGGAGGAAGTGTAGGCGGAGCAGCCCATAGAACCTGGATGGAAGTTAAATCGTGGTTCTCTGCAGACAATGACGAATCCATGTTGGAAGAAGCGATAAGAGGCGAGAAAGCGGCCGTAAGTGAATATAAGGACGTTATTGGTGAAACGACATTGCCATCTTCAACTCGTGATATTTTAGAAACACAAAGAAGAACGATTGAAAGTGGATTGAATACAATCAAAAGATTGGAAGATCTGAACTAATATAGTATATTGGAGATAGAATTATAGACGCCCTTCGGGGCGTTTTTTTTATGCATTATGTTAAAAGTTTGGCTATTATTTGATTGCGTTATGAATTAATGTAATCACGACAAGTATCAACATCATTGATGATTTAATTAGTGGTAGAAATACATCTATGTTTTACAAATTATCAAATACTGCTAAACTATCCGAACTTGAGGATTTTATCGAGGTAAAATTTGAATTTCCAAATATATATAAACCGAATCCTATCATTAATGGTTTAAATGAATCTAACATTCCTGTCATTACAATGGCAGATTTAAGTAAGGTTCGTTATGGGATTTGGGGAATGCTACCGGTTGATCTAGAGGATAATTGGGACGTATTTCAAAATCTAACCAACACGTTAAATGTTCAAATTGATAATTTAGAAGAATCTAGTTCTTTTTATACTGAAGCATTAGATAAAAGAAGGTGCTTACTGATTGTTACAGGTTTCTTTACTTCAATTATTTATGAAGGAAAATTGATTCCCTATCATGTTCATATGCCCAATTACAGGCCTTTTGGTCTTGCAGGAGTATATAGCAGATTGGAAGATGGTTTTTTAACTTGCTCACTATTGATCGATCAAAAAAAGAGTGCTTTATCAAATCTTCCAAATATGTTTGAATATGAACCTATCGTCGTTAATAAAAAAAACTATAGTCAATGGCTGGACCAAACATCTAATTTTGATGATGCGATTGAAGCTCTAAAAGGATCTGAAAATCTAAAGTTAATTGCAAATCCAGTTTCAAAGGAATTTTATGATAATGATGTTATTTTTAGTGATCTCGTAGGTAATTCAGAGGCTAATAAATTTCCCAAAACACTATAATGAGCAGTCTTTTGGGTTAACTTATACCTTATTACAGTTATGATGTTTAAGAGTTGGGCGGTATATTTGATTAAATTAATTAATAACTTAAAACTATTATAACATGTTACGTTGGACCATCACATTTGTCATTATTGCAGTCATTGCAGCCATTTTAGGCTTTGGAGGAATTGCAGGAGCGGCAGCAGGAATTGCTAAAATTATATTTTTTATATTTTTAGTACTATTTGTCCTTTCTCTTTTAAAAGGAGGATTAAAAAGATAATTGTATATTAACCAATAATTAAAACTTAAATTATGAGAAAATTAATGCTTACACTAGCCGTAATCTTCACTTTTGGTACGGCAATGACAACTTTCACTAGTTGTAGAGACACTGAATCAACTGGAGATAAAATCGAAGACGCCGCTGACGATGTTGGTGATGCTGTAGAGGATGCGGTTGATTAATTGCTAATCATATAAAATTAAAAAAGGATCGTTTTAACGATCCTTTTTTGTATCCAATAACCATTTTTATACGGGTCGGTTAGTACATGTTTTAAAAATAACCTATTGGACGGAATGTGATAATACTGTTTTTATTAAAAATCAGAATCTAACTAAAAACTATAACTGCTATTTTTAGTAGCCTGCAATGTTAGTTTTTCGTTTGTTCATCTGGGTTCTGATCATCGATACCTTTCGTATCTGCATCAATATATTTTACAAAATCAGAAGGACTTTTAAGCTGCACAAATTCTTTTCCTATGATGGCAATTGGATAGTTTAAGACAATAGGCATTTTATCTAATATCTTCAGCCAATCATGCTGCTCCATATTTGCATCTGAATCGTAGTTTTGTGTGAAGTTTGGATGCTCTTTATTAATGAGCTCATCAACTTTAATACCTAGATTTTCTGCCATTTCAGCCCATTGCGTACCTGGTACATTGGTTCGTGAAATGTCAATAGCCAAAATTCTTTTTTCACTTGCTTGAACATAGGCATTGGTTTGTTTACCTAAAGAATTCTCTGAATTGTAATATAATTTTATTTCGTTATCGTTTGTTGAAATCACGCCCATTTGAATTTTGCAGTTATTAATTGATGTTTTAAAAATCCTAATTCGTTAGTATAAATTTTTAAAGTGTTGAATGTGTGCTTTTTAATATAAAAAAATAAAGCGAACTATTCAGCTTTAAAGATATGAAAAATCGACTAATAATTATATAATGAATAAGAATACTTGGATAATAACTTATGATGATTTTGAGCCTACATCTGACTTAAAACTTTTACTTTTGTGGCATTAAATAGATTTAATTATGTCAGATACAATTGAAAAAGTAAAATGTTTAATTATAGGGTCTGGGCCTGCAGGATATACCGCGGCGATTTATGCAGCACGAGCAAATATGGCTCCAGTTCTATATCAAGGCACACAGCCAGGTGGGCAATTGACAACCACAAACGAAGTTGAAAATTTCCCAGGATATCCTGATGGAATTACTGGTCCTGAAATGATGATCGAACTTCAAAAACAGGCTATTCGTTTTGAAACTGATGTGAGAGACGGTTGGGTTACGAAAGTGGATTTTTCTGGGAACACTCATAAAGTTTGGATCAACGAAACAACTGAAATCCATTGTGATACAGTCATTATTTCAACAGGGGCTTCTGCTAAATATTTAGGATTGGATTCAGAACAGAAATATCTAAAATTAGGTGGTGGTGTTTCAGCGTGTGCTGTTTGCGACGGATTTTTCTATAGAAATCAGGAAGTTGTCATAGTTGGAGCAGGAGATAGTGCTTGTGAAGAGGCACATTATCTTTCTAAATTATGTAAAAAAGTAACCATGTTGGTTAGACGTGATGAATTTAGAGCTTCTCAAATCATGCAAGAACGCGTCAAACGAACCGAAAATATCGATATCATTTATAATACAGACACGCTTGAAGTGCTCGGTGATGGTCAAGTGGTAACGGGCGTTAAAGTGAAAAATAATGTATCGGGAGAAGAACATGATATTCCTGCCACAGGGTTTTTTGTAGCCATAGGGCACAAACCAAATACTGATATATTTAAAGGTTTTCTAGAATTGGATGCTACAGGTTATATAATCAATAAGCCCGGCACTGCAAAAACGAACGTTGATGGCATTTTTGTTTCAGGTGATGCTGCCGATCATGTCTATAGACAAGCGATAACGGCTGCTGGCACAGGTTGTATGGCCGCATTGGACGCAGAGCGTTATCTTGCAGCAATTGATCCTACTTATGAAGTTCATACATCGACTTATAATTAGTAATTGATTCGACTTTAAAATTGAAAAGACTAAAATCCTATCGGATTTTAGTCTTTTCTTATTATTAGAATACATTTAAACATTGACTTCTGGATAGGATCCTCTTTTTTGATGAATCAAATATTTGAATTAAGTATAAAAGACACATCATATCAAGAGGTAGCAAGGCAATGAACCTTTTTGTTTTTCCCTCAAATGCAAGCGCATTTCAGTTTAAAGCCTTAAAATATCATCATAACTGTAGAAATTAATTTTCTTTTTTCTGAAGTTTTGCACTCCCCAAGAAATTAGTTAGTGTTATTTTTCCTGGTCCATATGCATAGACTTCGCTACCACCTGAAGCTTCTAAAGTCAGTGATTCGGTAGTTCGAATAGTGGCGCTACTATTTCCTTCGGCAATTAAATCGCAACGTTGGGTGGAAAATTCTTTTCCGTTGAAGCTCGAAGATAAATCTGTTCGCAAACGCAACTCGTTGGTAGAACCTTCGATGTTGGCGGATGCTTTTTGATAGATATCAATTTTTGTGGTTTCAGTAACCAGTAAAGCTTCCACCTTACAGTTATCTCCCAACACAATGGTTGAAGCTCCAGAAGCATTAACGTTTAATTTGACTCTTGCCTTGTCAGAACTCACATAATCAAAAGTGGTTGTTCTAATATTCAAATATGCTTTGGAAGATCCAGATGTTTTTAAAACCATTTTGCCTAATTCCAAAGAGGTCAATGAGCGAATTTCGCCGTCTTCCAACGTTTCAATGCTTTCCAGTCCTTCTCCATAATTGACCTTGATATTCATTTTTTTACTGGACGTAATCCGTTTTGTGGTCTTAAAACTCAAAACACCAGATGACACACCGAATTCAATATATTCATGTAAATTTTCGTCCGTTTCAATTTCAACTGAAGGTTTGCTATTATAGATGATTTCAATAGAAAAATCTTCACCAACTATTATTTTAGAGAAAGGATCAATATACGTTTGTTTGATCGTCACGTTACGATCTCCCTTGATTCTTTCATCATCTTGTGCAGATGAAACATACCCACATATAATAACAAGTAAAAAGGTAAGTAAAAATTTATTCATGTTATAAATTTATAAATATTACGCATACCTACAAGCAAAAACCATCCCAAACTTCAATACAGGTTCGGAATGGTTTATATATCTGGAGCTAGTTCCTTGACTAAAAAGGCTTTTGGTCCTTTCTGTTCACATTTTCATTCAGTTGCTTAGGTCGTTAATAGTAACTTCAGCATTGTCTTTGATGTCCATGTGATAATTACAAGAAGACAAGAGCAATGCTAAAACAGCGGTAATAATAATTTTGATTAATGTAGTCATAATGATTGATTTTTTTGATTGATGTAAAAATATATGTAAAGAGAGCGCTCTTTAATTTTAATCTTGTGATGTGTTGATTTACGAGGATGAACCGTTACTTATTGTCTGATGTAATTTGTATGCCATTTTCATCAATATTGACTCGAACGCTCTCACTTTGAGAGGATATTCCTTCTGTTTTTATGTCAATGGAATTGGTGTCGCTTTTAATTCTAACGCCATTTTCATCTACATGAATTTCAGAGCCCTCATTTTCAATATAGTGTTCTGAATCAAAATTGTCATCAGGGCAGTCTAGGCATATCAATTCACCTTCAACAATTTTAAAATAACGGCCCTTGTTGTCATCTTTGATTGTATTTCCATAAGCATCTGTATGGTAACTGCTGTAATGATTATTATAAAATACGTTGTAATCCTGATACGAATTTGTTGTTTCATCCACATATATGACCGTACCTTCTGGCAGATTGAGTGTTACTTCTATCTGTTGATCTCTAAATTTGTTAACGAAATCTGTTGTCAAGTAGCCATCTAAATCCAGTCGATTACCGTTCAATACATAGTTGTATCTGATTTTTTCAGCTCTTAATTTGGCATTTTTATAGGTGTTTCCCCTAGAATTTCTATCAATGCTAATCGTTGCCAATGAATCTCTGGTGTGCTTAACCGTGAATTTTACCTCCGTCATGTAGAGTAATTTTTGATCATTCTCATCATAGACAGGTTTAAGTACATTGCTATGCCTACCAAATTGTTTGCTAAAAGCGGGATTGCTTTTCATCGATATAACTAACGTATCGTTTGCAGTGATGTTAATTTTCTCCTTTTGGATGACACTTGCATCTTCAGCAAATTCACTTGCTTGCTTAACTCCAACCACTGTCAATCCGATAATAGACATCAGCCATAAGCCGAGTAAGGAAAATTTTGCTATGTTCCCAATTGATTTTAGATTGTTGACCAATATTTTTAGACCCAAATAAAACACAAAGAAAAACGGAATGCCCACGGCAAAGAACGTCAGTAACGAAACTAACCAAATCGGAATGTTAGAGGCTTTGGCTGCATTGACAAAATCAATTCCAGGAATATTCACAGCATCGGCAATACCCACAGAAAACAAAGCGATGATCAAACCGATAAGAGCACTTGCGCCTATGATCATTAGAATGATTCCAATGAACTTGGAAAAAATCTTCAACAGCAAAAGTATGAGGTCTCCAATGGTATCAAAAAAGGATTTTGAGGACGACTTAATTCTATTGCCTTGCTTTGGAAGATCAATATGTTTTACGGCATCGGAAACATTCTGTGATACATTATCAAACCCATCTCGAATCTTTTTTTCAATATTGCTTATGTTCACCGGTTTCCCTCTCATTGTAAGCTTTTCTGAGGTAGTCAGCGCTTCTGGAACCAAACCCCAAAATAAGATGTAGATTAGGATAAAAGTTCCTCCAGAGCCGATGCTCAATAAAATCCAGATGAGACGGATCCAAATGGCATCGATATTTAAATAGTGGCCTAAACCCGATGAAACACCGGCTATATAAGAATTGTCAGTATCCCGATATAATTTTTTAGATTCAGCAGTGCTTGCTGGCGCCGCATAACTTGACTGTGGTTCGTCTTCAAATATTTCATCATCTACAAGATAGTCTTCTGGCTGACCCATGATGGTAATAATATCTTCCACTTCCTTGGTTCCAATGACTTGTTTTTCATGTCTTACGCGTTCCATGAACAGTTCTGAAATACGTGCTTCAATGTCCGCGATAATCTCTGAACGTCCTTGAGAATCGGTAAAAGATCGTTTGATGGCCTCAAGATAGCGCTGCAATTTAAGGTACGCATCTTCATCGATGTGAAAGAAAACACCTGCTAAATTTATGTTGACTGTCTTATTCATTGTTGGTTTTTTTTGTGTTGGTGACTAGGTTAACGGCGTTTTGTAATTCACTCCAGGTGGTATTTAATTCTTTGAGAAATAGTTTTCCTGTTTCGGTCAACCCGTAGTATTTTCTCGGCGGACCAGAGGTAGATTCTTCCCATCGATAATTGAGGAGTCCAGCGTTTTTAAGGCGTGTGAGCAAAGGATAAATTGTGCCTTCAACTACGAGCAACTTGGCGTCTTTTAAGGTTGCTAGAATTTCTGCAACATAGGCGTCTTCGTCTTTTAAAACGGACAATATGCAGTATTCAAGAACACCTTTTCGCATTTGTGCTTTTGTGTTTTCTATTTTCATGTGTTGTTTGTGTTGCGTATTTTAAAAAGGGAGACTTTTAAAAGATTTAGTGTCTTCCGGACGTTGAAATCGATTGATGAGATCTGATATGCTCTTGTCATGTGTTAATTAAATTAAAATGGTTAAACTGTTCTTTTTTTGATTGATGATGAAATTGATAGTTGATTATTTTAAAAATTTAATGGTCAATGGATACTCATAAAATTCACCGTCTCTGGCTTTTAGGCTAGCCTTAACAATAAAGACAAGTTCTAAAATAAAACCAATAACTGCTAGCGCGCCTAAAGCTCCACCGATATAGAGTAGAGGAGATGGTTTTCCTATATTAATATGAAAATTATCAAATCCATTAAAATCCCAAAGATGAATAGAATCAAATAGATTGAAAATGAAAAAAGGGATGCTGACAGTTCCCAAAATGATGGCGTATAAAAAGATGCTAATTTGAAAATTGATCGCCTGCTTGCCATGAGCATCCACAAATGATGATTTATCTTTATTGGTCATCCAAAGCACAATGGGACCGATGAAATTTCCGAAGGGAATCAAAAATCGAGAAAAGGTAGATAAGTGGATGAATGTTGCGATGTTCTTTTGGTGGTTGTTCAGCATGGCTCAAATGTATATAATAGTTTCTTATGCAAATATATATCCAAAAGAAGGTATTATGCAAAACATAGTAATATAATTTAACATAATATTAACAAATTGGCTTTCGGAATTTTTTAGATATTTTAGCAGAAAGATTTACAGATGTCCTTATCTCCCAATAAACTCAATGCTTATTTGCTTTTCAAATTGCCATCGGCTTATTTATGTGGTGTTAGAACCCGATTTTTGGATGCCTCCAAGTGTGTTGTCACAGTAAAGCACCGCTGGATCAATCAGAATCCATTTAATTCCATGTTTTGGGCGGTACAGGGGATGGCGGCAGAATTGGCGACAGGATCGCTTGTGATGTTAAAAATAAGAGAGAGTGGGCTAAACGTTTCTATGCTCGTCATTAACAACAACGCATCATTTTCGAAAAAGGCAACTGGTAAGATCACCTTTGAATGTTCGGACGGGCATTTATTGGATGATGCTATGAATCAAGCCATATCAACAGGCGAAGGTCAGACTATTTGGATGACCTCCATTGGAAAAAATGCTGAAGGCACTGTGGTATCTACGTTCAATTTTGAATGGACGTTGAAAGTTAAATATTAAGGCACGACGGCATAATTTGGAAATCGTTATAATAAATTACTTTTTTGAGTATTGACTGTCAGATTT
>JBBSOJ010000073.1:0-12990 GCA_038259855.1 Flavobacteriales bacterium | reverse complement strand
TTCTTTATGTCTTCCAATTTGTTTAAAGCATCTTCCATTAAATCAATTTTAGTCTTTTCCATAATGATGTTTTTTATCGTGCATAAACACGTTTATAATTGTTTTATTTTGACTGTAAATAGGTCTTAAGAGCTATCAATTGAGCCAAACTGATGTCAATATATACAATTTCAAAAACGGAAAGAAGAAATTTTGAATATGGAGTAGTATTTGAATCGATCGAAACACAAAACACATAGTCACCCGTAAAATTTTACTTTTTGAATCAAAGAAAACCCTTTACAATTACTTAAAAATCAAGGACTGAAATGATTCTCTTTTGAAGTCACGTCGAAGAGATCATACATTATAGTTCCGATTTGTCTTCCTGCATATAATACAATCGTTTCAGACTCTTTTTTAAAAGTGTGAATCGATAAATGCCAATGATTAAAAATATGGCACTAAATACCAATGCTGTAATCCCAAGATATCTCAAATCTGGATAATTCTTCAATTGTAAAACAGTAATGCCTCCCAACAGAAGATATAATGACGATTTTATATACGAGAGTAATGTACGTTCATTAGCTAAGCGGGTACGCTCAATAGCAAGATAATCTCTTAAAATAATTTGCTCATCTGGCTTAAAATCGCGTCCAAAGCGCAATAAGTTGAGACTTTTAAGTTTTAAGGGCGATTTACCGCTGTAGTTGATGGCCATAAGTGCTGAAGTAAGCATAAATGTAACCCAAATTTTCAATCCATCAAAAGATTCTGCATAATTCCAAAGACTTCAGAATGTTAAATTACATCTAATAATACCTGCGTTTGCCACTTTAATTTTAACACTTTTAGTAATTTGCTGAACAATTCATTCAAGATATTACTCTATGCAATTACATCCAATCGAAGCGGGAAATTTTAAACTTGATGGCGGTGCCATGTTTGGTGTGGTTCCAAAAGCACTTTGGACGCGCACCAATCCTGCCGACACGAATAATATGATTGACATTGCGGCGCGCTGTTTACTTATTGAGGATGGTGATCGTTTGATCTTGATAGATACTGGCATGGGAGACAAGCAAAGCGATAAATTTTATGGCTATTATGACTTATGGGGTAATGACTCCATCGATCAATCCTTAAAAAAAGCGGGCTTCCATCGCGATGAGATAACCGATGTTTTTATGACTCATTTGCATTTTGACCATTGCGGAGGAAGCATTCAATGGAATAAAGATAGAACGGGATACGAACCCGCTTTTAAAAATGCGAATTTTTGGAGCAACCAAGATCATTGGAATTGGGCAACACATCCAAATAATCGTGAGAAAGCATCGTTTTTAAAAGAAAATATTATGCCAATTGAAGCCAGTGGACAACTAAAATTTATGTCACTTCCAGAAGACGATCTACTTAAAAATTCTGAACTGGGCTTTGATATTTTCTTTGCAAATGGACATACCGATAAGCAAATGATTCCATTGATCAAGTATAAAGATAAAACCATCGCATTCATGGCTGATTTGCTACCTACGGCGGGTCACCTGCCATTACCTTTTGTAATGGGTTATGATACGAGACCTTTATTGACTTTGAGCGAAAAAGAAAAATTCCTGAATATGGCTGCCGATGAAAATCTTTATCTGTTTTTGGAACATGATGCCCATAATGAAATTATTATAGTTGAGCATACCGAAAAAGGTGTTCGACTTAAAGACGTTTACAAAACAAGCGACATCTTCAATTAGTGATCGCAAATAATTTATAGAATAATCACCTAATATTAATAGCAATGAAATTTTATTTGAAACCCCAACTTTATGCTGTAATTGCAGCGAGTTTAGCCTTCGGATGTGGAGGTACGTCTTCAGGAGTGCTATCCACTCCAATGGAAAATATTGATGCGATGCCACTCAAGGTCGCACCGTTGACAGACACCCAAATGACTACTTGGGGACATCTTGACCTCATAAAAGATACCATTCCTGGCATGAGCGTTGATAAGGCTTACGACGAAATAATCAAAAACAAAAAAGGTAAAACAACCATTGTAGCGGTTATAGACTCAGGAATTGATATTGACCATGAAGATCTGGACGGTGTCATTTGGAGCAATCCAAAAGAGATTGCAAATAACGGAAAGGATGATGATGGCAATGGCTATGTTGATGATATCCATGGTTGGAATTTCCTTGGCGACGGATACAATGAGCAATTGGAATATGTCCGATTATTAGCCAGCGGAGATAAAAGTAATCCGAGATACCAAGAGGCACAAACACTTTATGATGCTGAAAGAAAAAAATACCAAGATTATAAAATCCAATATGATCAAATTCTTCAACAAGTAACACCAGCCGATCGGGCCGTTTCTGACTATCTAAAAAAATCAGACTATACACAAGATGACGTCAATGCCATCAAAACGACCGATCTGAAACTTATGCAATCTATTTCAGTTATCAATTACGTGTATAGCTTGGACGTGGAGTCTGTAGCCGATTTTAAGGAAGACATTGCGGAAGGTTTGGAAGAATTCAATAGTCGTTTAAATTACAATCTGAATATTGATTTCAAGGGCCGTAAAACAGGGGATAATCCCAATGTAATGAATGATAAAATTGGTTATGGTAATAACAATGTAAAACCCAGTGTAAAGACAGAAAGTCATGGTACACACGTAGCCGGAATCATTGCGGCTGAACGCAACAATAATAAAGGTGTTAACGGGGTTGCAAATAATGTACAGATTATGTCTTTACGTGCAGTACCAAACGGTGATGAATATGATAAAGATATTGCACTGGCCATTCGCTATGCAGTTGATAACGGAGCGAGAGTCATCAATGGAAGTTTCGGCAAGTCATTTTCACCTCATAGCGAATGGGTTCGGGAGGCGATCAAATATGCCTCCGATAATGATGTGATTTTTGTACATGCTGCAGGAAATGATGGATTGAATTTAGATGTTGATTACAACTTTCCAAACGATCAGGTCGATAACGGCAAAGAGGTTTCAGACACGTTTATTACAGTAGGCTCTTTAGACCCTACATATGGTTCAAAATTAGTTTCCAGCTTCTCAAATTATGGTAAAATCAATGTCGATGTATTCGCCCCAGGTGGTGATATCTATTCTACATTCCCTGAAAATGAGTACAAAAGCATTGGTGGGACCTCCATGGCTTCTCCTGCAGTTGCAGGGATTGTCGCATTGGTGTGGTCACAGTACCCAGATTTGAAGGCTGCACAAGTGAAAGATCTTATTGTGAATTCTGGATTACCCTTAAACACAAAGGTCATTGTAGCAGGTGATGCCACAAATGTGAGCCCCTTTATAACCCTATCAAAATCGGGAAAAATAGCAAATGCTTATAACGCATTGATCATGGCTGAAAAAGCTGATAAATCAAAATAATTTACGTCACTAACAGACCTCACGATATACAATCGTGGGGTTTCTTAACTTTTTACAATTATGAGAAATAGTACCAAAACAAGTTTAATAGTCCTCTTTTTTTTAAGCGCCCAAATACCTTTTTTGGCACAATCCAATTCGGATGAGTCTAATTCTTCCTATTGGCAACAGCACGTTGATTATACCATGGATATCACCATGGATGTTAAAACCTATCAATATTCAGGCACTCAAACATTGGTTTATACCAACAATTCACCTGACGTCCTCAATCGTGTTTTTTACCATTTATATCCCAACGCCTTTCAACCTGGCAGTGAAATGGATGCAAGAGCTCAAAATATTGCGGATCCCGACAGACGGATGGCGCCCAATGTTGGAACCAAAGAAAATCCTGTTTATGAAAGTCGGATTGCTAAATTACAGCCAGATGAGATTGGCTACATTAAAGTCAAATCCCTTCAACAAGACAATATCAAAGTCAAACATGAAACGATAGGGACTATTTTGGTGGTCACTTTAAATACTCCAATTCAACCAGGAAAAAGTACCACATTTGATATGCAGTTTGATGCGCAGGTGCCCTTACAAATTCGCCGATCTGGTCGCAATAGCAGTGAGGGTGTTGCTTTATCAATGGCACAATGGTATCCAAAATTAGCCGAGTATGATGATGAAGGTTGGCACGCCAACCCTTACATTGCGAGAGAATTTCACGGCGTCTGGGGCGATTTTGACGTAAAAATAACAATCGATAAAAATTACGTCTTGGGCGGCACGGGATATTTACAAAACCCCAATGAGATTGGCCATGGTTATGAAACAGAAACTGTAAAAAAATCGAAAGGCAAAACCCATACTTGGCATTTTAAAGCGCCAAACGTCCATGATTTTACATGGGCCGCTGATCCTAATTACATTCATGACAAACTGCAAGTAGAGAATGGTCCCATGCTGCATTTCCTCTACAAAAACACATTGCCAAAAGATAAAAAAGACAACTGGAAAGCCTTACAACCTATCGCCGCCAAGGTCATAACCTACTATAGCGAACATGTTGGCACCTATCCTTATGAGCAATATTCGGTGATACAAGGAGGCGATGGCGGCATGGAATATGCCATGTGTACCCTCATTGCCGGTGAGGGAAAACTAGATGGTTTAATTGGCGTCACAGCGCATGAAATGGCCCACACCTGGTTTCAATTTTTATTAGCTAGCAATGAGTCCAAACACTCTTGGATGGATGAAGGTTTTACAAGTTACATTGATGATAAGGCGATGAATGATATCAATGATTCAAAGAATATCAACCCGTTTATAAATGCCTACAAAAGCTATATAGGATTGGCCACATCGGGTGTAGAACAACCACAAGGAACACATGCCGATAGATATGTCTACAATTATGCCTATTCGGTATCTGCCTACAGTAAAGGTGAAGTGTTTTTGGCACAATTGGGCTATATTATAGGTGAAGAAAACCTTGCGAAAACCTTAAAACGCTATTATGATGAATGGTCTTTTAAGCATCCTAAACCCATGGATTTCATAAGAGTTGCGGAAAAGGTTTCTGGTATGGAATTAGATTGGTATTTAATGGATTGGACACAAACTACCAATACCATTGATTATGCGGTTAAAAGCATTGATACTACTGGCGATGACACTAAAATCACTTTAGAACGCTTGGGTTTAATGCCAATGCCTCTCGATCTTGAAGTAGAATTTACAGACGGTACAACGCAACAGTTCCACATCCCTTTGAGAATGATGTATGGATCTAAACCGACGATGGCAACCACATTAAAAGATTGGGCTTGGGCGTATCCGACCTATGAATTTACGCTTGGTAAAGCAATTAAATCGGTCACAATTGATCCGGATAATTTTATGGCAGACATCGCCAAGGACAATAATAAGATGTAATTAAACACATGGCTAAATGATAAAAAACCACTTTTGACTAAGTGGTTTTTTATTTAACATTTCGTCCTATATTTGATCTTACATGAAATTCACATTCAATAAAAAAGAGAAACTCAAGAGTGAGAAACTAATTGCCAGACTATTTGAGGAAGGGCAATCTGTTGCTTCATATCCTTTGCGTATGGTCTATCTTGCCTGCGATCTTGAAAATGATGTGAAAGTCCAAGCGGGAGTTTCCGTTAGCAAGCGCAATTTTAAAAGTGCCGTTGATCGCAATAGAATAAAGCGCCTTATGAGAGAAGCTTACCGTATGCAAAAAGGAAGCGTTTTTAACAATAGTTCTTCACAATTTGCGTTAATGATTTTGTACATTGGCAAGGACAAACCAGATTACCAAACCATAACTATCAAAATGCAACAGCTTTTTGATAAATTTCTACACAAAATAAGTACCGACTAAATTTAGCATGTTATGAAAAAAGTAGTACTCAAAAGATTGGCTATTCCCATACTGGCAATTGCTGTATTTACTTCAGGAAGTGCTTTTTACAAAGGGGATTTTTTCGAAATCGCGAAGCAGATTGAAATATTTACGACATTGTATAAAGAGCTGAACATGAACTACGTTGATGAAACCAATCCTGGAGAACTTATGGATACGGCCATCAAAAGCATGCTTCAGGATTTGGATCCTTACACCAATTTTTATAATGAACAAGATGTCGAAGATGCCCGAATAAACAATACAGGCGATTATACTGGTATTGGGGCAAGTGTTTTGACGCTCAAGGATAAATTGGTTATAGTTGAGCCATATAAAGATTATGCAGCTGATAAGGCCGGTCTCAAAGCAGGTGATGAGATTGTCAAAGTTGATAATATCGTGGTGGCAGATTTTAAGGATGATTCAGGAAATTTACTTCAGGGAGCCGCAGGAACAACTGTAGATTTAACTTATTTACGACAAGGTAAAACTCAAACAGCCACAATAAAACGAGAATCGGTTGAGATCCATGATGTGCCTCACTTTTCGATGTTGAAAGATGATATCGGGTACATTGTGTTGCGCAAGTTTGGCGACAAGGCTTCGACCGAAACCTTGAGTGCTGTAAAAGCTTTAAAAAATCAAGGTGCCAAAAAGTTAATATTGGATTTGAGAGGAAATGGCGGTGGGCTTTTGAATGAGGCGGTCAATATCGTAAATATTTTTGTACCTAAAAATCAATTGGTGGTAACGACCAAATCAAAAGTTGAGAAATACAATAAAACCTATTTTACCCAAAAAGACCCTTTAGATACAGACATCCCTTTAGTGGTGCTGATTGATGGCACAAGTGCTTCGGCGAGTGAGATCGTTTCTGGCGCTCTACAGGACTTAGACAGAGCGGTGATCCTAGGGGCTCGAAGCTTTGGTAAAGGTTTGGTACAGCGTCCAAAATCCTTGGTGTATGGAACACAAATTAAAATCACGATCTCTCGGTATTATACGCCATCTGGTCGATGCATTCAGGCTTTGGATTATTGGAACAGAGATGACGAAGGTAACGCTACCAAAGTCAACCAAGAAAATTACAATGCCTTTAAAACCAAAAGAGGACGAACGGTATATGACGGCGGTGGTATTCAACCCGATATTGCTTTGGAAGCTTCACAAACAAGTGCTATCACAGCTGCCATTCTTTCTGAAAATTTAGTATTTAACTACGCCACGAAATATTATTATTCTAATTCTATAAGTGATTTAAGCGATTTTGAATTGACGGATGCTGATTTCAAAGCTTTCAAATCCTACTTAACTTCCAATAACTTCAAATTTGAAACCAAAACAGAAAAAGCGTTTGACAGAGCGTTGTTGGTGGCAGAAGAGGAAGATTTGAGTTCGACGATTGATGGTGATTATAAAGCATTGATTGACGCTTTGAATGCTTATAAAAATAAAGCCATCGATTCCAACAAAACGCAATTAATGTCACTATTGACCGATGAAATTGTAAAGCGTTATTTCTACAGAGAAGGACTTTACGATTATTATGTGGCGCATAATGCAGAAATCAAAAAAAGTACTGAATTACTGAACAGTCCTGTGAAGTTTGCCAGTTACTTAAATTTATAATATTGCGGTCATTTACAAATTGTTATCACAATTTTGTTATATTTATGACCCT
The DNA here is from genome assembly GCA_038259855.1 of Flavobacteriales bacterium. Taxonomy (GTDB): domain Bacteria; phylum Bacteroidota; class Bacteroidia; order Flavobacteriales; family Flavobacteriaceae; genus JBPOFM01. Next base: position 5,493 of record JBBSOJ010000073.1, on the reverse strand, counting down.
TTTCTAACGACCTATGAAAACTTTAGTTCTTGTTTTCTTATTAATGACCCAGTGTGTTTTGGCTCAAAAAGAGTTGATTCATGAGGTTTATTTTGATACCGATCAGTCTGAAGTTCCCGAAACAGAACACAGTCGTTTACTCATGTTTTTATCTGAAATCGAATCTCTGGATATTGAGAGGGTCACTATCTACGGCTTTTGTGATGATCGAGGGAATGTAAATTACAATTTAAAATTATCCCAAGACCGCGCTAATAGCATTAGAACCATTTTCTCTAATAACGAGTTTGACGAAACAGTGATTACCAATGTGGATGGTAAAGGAGAAGTACTTCTCAAATTGGTCAATGAACAAAACGTTGACAAAATACGGAGTCTAAACCGAAAAGTGCAGATCATAGTTAGCCCTGTATTCCCACCAAGACCTGTTGTTGAGACGAAAAAGAAAGATGCCGCAGAGATTTTAAAAGGTGATATTAAAGCAGGTGATAATGTTGTATTGGATAATATTCTCTTCAAAACCGGTTATAGCTATTTGATGCCAGAATCTGTTAAAACCCTAGAAAATATTACGAAAGTAATGGTGGAGCGAAAAGACATCTATTTCACAATTCAAGGTCATGTCTGTTGCACACAAAACAGTAGAGATGCATTAGATCGTAAAACAAAGCAGCGCAACCTTTCCGTAGCCCGTGCGAAGTATATTTATGATTATATGGCCAAAAAAGGCGTGGATAAAAAACGCATGAAGTTTGTAGGCATGCGAAGAAAATTTCCACTTGGTGGCGAACCTAAATTTGATCGTCGCGTCGAAATTTTAGTGACCTATGTAGGAAATAATTAAGTTTTAATTATTCTAAAAACCTCTCTATTCGTATTATTTATATAAACTTCTAAAATATATAATCCCGAAGAATTGTTAATATCTAAACCAAAATCTTTTGTATTGTAAAAATTTTTGGACTGAATTTGTTGACCTAGAACGTTTCTTAATATAATTTTACCTTCTTTTACAGTATATTCAAATTTAAAATTAATGTAACCAGTTGTTGGATTGGGGTATACACTAATGAAGTTTTCTGTTTTTAAATAATTCTTAACACTTAAAGTATTAGCATCCTGAAAGAAATATACAGCTCCTGCATTCAAGATAGGATTGGAATCATTTTCATCCCTAATCTCATACCTTGCACCAGTAATGAATGTATCTCCACTTAAATCTAATGAATATCCTAATTGAGCATTGTCATTATAATCAGACGGTGTCAATTTCTCTACTTCAATCCATGAGTTATTTTGTTCTAAAGAAAACATATAAACAGCCCCTGTTCCAAAAACATTTTGACCAGGAACAATTTCATGATCTTCTTCAGCAGCACCAACAATAAACATATTATCTTCTATTGCAACCGAGCTACCAAATCTTTTGAACATGTCAGCATCTGAAGCTGTTATTATTTGTTCTTCTGTCCATAAATCACTAGCATTTTTATTAAATACATATACAACCCCTTGGTTTAAGATATTTGTATCAATCGTTGCCATTGGTGAACCTATTATCAATTTGTCCTCTTGATCATTTATAGATAAAGAATTTCCAAATTCAGAAAACTCAATTCTGTCCATTGCGGTTATTTTTTGAACTTCATTCCAGTTTCCATCAGGTTGTTTTGTAAAAACATAAACAGCTCCTACTCGACGCTCCGATGAAGTAGCGCCAGATTCATTTTGTGCACCAACAATTAAGGTGTTTTCTTTTAGAGAAATTGCCCAACCAAAATTGTCATTAAGTTCTGTATCAGAACCTTGTATCAATTGAACTTGATTATAAATGTCGTTGTTGTCCCTTTCGAAGATATATATTTTATTTATCTCTGATATAAGTGTTACCGCTAAACCAGAATTACTTAAGGAAACTTTATATCCAAATTTATCGATTACATCTATATCTTCAGGTGCTTCTATATACTGAATTTCGTTCCAGACGCCTAGTTCGTTTCTCTTATAAATATAAACGGCACCATTTCCATTTATAAATTGTCTTGAAGAAATTGCAGCGTAATCACCATAAATATCAACAGATATACCAAAATTATCTCCTGTCTGAATATTTTGCGGTAATATCAATTGCATTAAGTCCCACCCATTAACCGAATTTCTCTGGTAAATATAGGCACTACCAGCCAGGTTTATATTATTTTCACTATGCCACGGTGTTCCGACAATAGCAAAATCTTCATATATAGCAACATACTCACCAAATCTACCATTTTGCTCTCTATCTGGAGCTACAACTTTTTGAGTTTCAACCCAACTTTGTGCTTGAGAAAAATATGTACATGTCAAAAAAATTAGTGATAAAATTTTAGTTTTCATATTGCAGAAAAGTTTTTTAAATATAATATTTTTTATTTGATCATAGCAACATGAGGAATCCCATCTTCAAGATAGCCCTCTCCAGTTTCCTTAAAGCCTAGATTATTATAGAATTTCTTTAGATACTCCTGTGCTGATATTCTAATAGTTGATACCTTATAGAAATTATTGATTGCGTTGATGGAAGCTTCCATAATATCATAGCCATAACTCATTTTACGTTCTTTAGTTGCCACTACAACACGACCTATGCTGGCATCATCAAAATAATCTCCTGGCTTGAAAAGTCGGGTGTAGGCCACCAATTTCTTATTCTTAAAACCTAACACGTGCAAAGCTATTTGGTCTTTATAATCGAGATCTTGATACACACAATTTTGTTCTACAACAAAAATTTCACTTCTCAATTGTAAAATCGCATACAACTCATCGGTCGTAAGTTGTTTAAAGGTTTTGGTTGTAATATTTAATAAGCTCATAAGTTGTATTTAGAAAACGATTATAAAGCTGCTCTATTGGCCAATATTTCAATCTTGAACAATCATATCTTTTGAATCCGTTTTGTTAAATTCAGGTTGAATATTCACGTGGTTAATGGCAAATTCAGTATGTAGAATTGTTTCTATCGTATGGAGGATGGTATCAAATTCGCTGATGGTTATATCTTCTTTAAATTCGAGATGCGCTTCCAAGTGCAGCTCATCGTCATTCAGTCCCCAAATATGAATATGGTGTAACCGGCTCACTTTTGGAATTTGATGAACAGACCTCACAACATCTTTTATGTTTATATGTTCTGGTGTAAATAACATCAGCATTTTTGAAGATTTCAACAAAAGATCATACCCAACCCATATGAGATATAATGCAATCAATAAGGTGAGTAAACTATCCATCCAAAACCATTGAAAGTACTTCATTAGCAGTCCTCCAATCAACACAGCCACACTAGCCATCATATCGGTGAGAAGATGCAGATAGGCAGATCGCATATTCATGTTGTTCTTTGAATCTTTCTTTAGCAATAGCACGCTAAATCCATTACCAAGAATTGCGATCAGGGATAACCAAATCACCAACTCCGTGGTTACTTCCTGTGGATTGTAAAATCGCTTGAATGCTTCTATAATCAACAATACCGCTACAACCACCAAAGTTGATGCATTGATGAATGCAGCCAATATTTCAGCGCGTTTATAGCCGAAAGTTCTGTGTAACGATGCTTTTTGTTTTGATAATCGAGCAGCGACATAACTAACAATCAATGAAATAACGTCACTAAAATTATGCAGTGCATCGCTCAATAAGGACAAACTACCCGAAAGCAACCCGCCCACAACTTGAGCGGCTGTGATTAGAATGTTTAAAAAAATAGAAATCAGAAGATTTCTACCTCTCATATCTTTAGGGTGATGATGCGCGTGATCGTGGCCCATTTAGGAGTGATCTATGGGAATTTTTGCTACTCTTGTTTGATGTCTTCCTCCTTCAAAAGAGGTGTTCAAGAATGTGTCAACCATGTCAATTGCTTGTTGCTCGGCAGTAAAACGAGCAGGTATACTTAAAATATTGGCATTGTTATGTTGCCTTGCAAGCGCCGCAATTTCCTTGGTCCAGCAAAGGGCAGAACGTACACCTTGGTGCTTATTAGCGGTCATATTGGCACCGTTGCCACTACCACAGATGATGATACCAAAATCAACGGTTTCACTTTGGACATCGTGGGCTACAGGATGCACAAAATCTGGGTAGTCAACACTGTCGTCTGAATTAGTACCATAGTTATTCACCTTGTGACCTTTGGTCTCCAAATAAGCTACAATAGCATTTTTATACAGTGTTCCTGCGTGATCGTTTCCTATAGCGATGGTCATACTTTTTATGTTCAAATGAGGGTTTAAAGTTACTAAATGAGTGCGAATAAATACATTTATTACGTATTTAAAAAAGGTTAATAACAATTTCAAAAGATTCTGTTTCATTACATGTTCATAACTAAACATTAAAATCTCAAAGATAAATTTGTACAATCCAGTAATTATTCCAATCAAAAATTGGAAGTTCTAAACCTAAAAAGTTACCTGTTTTCTTTGGATGAGTTATCAGACAAAAAAACAGGGAAGTTGACATCTAAAATTAATGTAGTTATGCGCAATTAAATAATTACAGTAGATATAAACACATGTTGATAACCTTAAAAAAATTATTGTCAGTCAAGGTTTTAATGATAGATAACATGTTAACTATATATTAACAAGATGTAAATTTAATGCCAACAAAACAATTCCAAACAAAGTTATACCGCTATTAACATGCCATCATAAGCACCATTGTTTTTTTTAAATTTAAAATAAAAGTTGATTATCTATATATTAAATGTGGATAACCTTAAAATTGGATGAGTATTTTTTGGAATGACGTTACAATGACATTCATTTGGGCGTTACCCGAAAAAGGGTCAGGCTTTTCGTTGCAAGTCCTCACCTCTTTGATTGGCATCAAAGTGGCTGTGGGCTTTCCACTGCAATCCCTAACGCAATACAGTCTCAAAGATTAACATTGCTATTTAAAGACAAAATATGCACCATTATTTTTTAAATATTGAAAGATGTAGATGATCAAACTAATTGAACGAATAATCTCATCTTTAAATTATTGCGGATTAAAATAAAACGCCTAATCTGCGTTAGGGATTGCAGTGAAAATCCTTTTTTATGCCTCTATAATTTTGTACATATGCCAAATTAGTGTTGCATAAAAAAGATTGCAACGTAAAGCCCGACCCTTTAGGGTAACGTCCAAATGATGATTATCAAAATATTAAATGTAGATAAACTTATTGAACGGCAATTGTCATTAAAATAATAAAACGTAGCTTTGTAAAAACTTAATTATCAAACTTCTCCTCAAATTAAGTTATATAATAATTCAATTCCTCCCGAAATCTTGGGATTTGGGAACTCAATATGATTACAGATTAAATGACAAGACAAACAAAAAAGAAATCCAATAAAGGGATTTCGAACTTAACAAATACCATTCTAAGTATTTTAAAAAAAGATAGAAACCAATCCTTCAACTATAAACAAATTGCTGCAAAACTTCAGGTCAATGACG
>JBBSOJ010000072.1:0-13033 GCA_038259855.1 Flavobacteriales bacterium | reverse complement strand
ATGTATTTAGGTAAAAACATGTGTTCGTAAGCTGAAGCCTCCCGATCGATGATAGAGCCCAAAGCTAAATCAATTCCAAAACTTCCCCAATTGTTACGCCCTGTCTGCTCGTAAATAAGCCTTCTGAATGTTTTGGGTTCAAAATTTTCAGGCGTATTGAATTTTATGGGGGTATCCATGGAACGAATCGTTACATCCCTTATACGTGTGGCACAATTGTCATAAAAAAAATCATAGAGATAGCCTCGATTTTCTAATTTATAATTAGTGATAAAGTAGTCGTAAAAGTCTTGTTTCTGGTCGTTTGAGAGGTTCAATACCTGTTCATCCATTGTTCTGTCATAACGCCTATAAAAATTGGCGAAGTCAGAAAAATTATGCTTACTCATCAGATAATTCAGTTTGCCCTGCGCAAATTTCAAGTAGAAGTTGGGCGTATCAAAATCATATTCGCCATACCCGTAGACTACATCCATCCCCAAGGAACGATCCGTGATTCGGAAAGCGTTATGCCCAAACGCATCGTTGAGTGATGTGCCAGGACCTATCGTTAACACGGATATTTCTGCATTTGGAGATAGTTGATTGCTTTGTGCATTGGACGATCCTATACAACATAGGCTGACTGTCCATAGAATTACAACATATAAAAGCTTTGAACTATGTGAGCGGTGCTGTATTTTCATTTCAGAATTGATTTAATATGTTTTGAAACATCTGAAGTCAAAATTATCTTTTTTAATATGAAGTACTTCTGAATACGGATAAAAAGTTTCTACGGATCGCCTATTGAACCGACATTATGGGATCTTTTGCAATAATTTCGGCTTATCTGAAAATGCTAAAATCCAGTTTCAGAGAGAACACGTTGCTATAGAGCGCTACACTTTGGTCTCCAATATCAGTAAAGGCATAATCCAATTGAATGCCTCGGTATTTAAATCCAACACCAAAATTTGGCTGAAAGGTTAAATTTTCAGAGTTGTCGATCTGCAGTTCATTCTGAAAGTTTCCAGCGCCAGCCCTTAAAAACACTAAATCCGTATAACCGAACTCAAAACCCAAAGCAGGATTGATACTTGCTACGGACGTTGAAATGAGATCGTTGTTTTGTTCAAAGCGGACATTGACATCGAAGGCTGCCAACAAAGAGTAATCATAATGGAATATGAATTTTTTGGACATCCCAATTTGAAGTTTCGGGATGGTAATTTCGGTGTTTTCAGGAACCTCCTGGTTTTGTCCTTCAATAGCGTCTTGAATCGTTGCCAATTTATCATCATCAAAGGTCCACGCATTGAAGGTCGTCGTAATATCTCTCGCCATAATACCGAACTTCCAGTCATTATTGCCTTCGAATTGTATGCCGGCATCCAGACCAAACCCCCATGAATTTGCAAAATCACCAATGATTCTGCGAATAACTTTGGCATTCACGCCATAACTTAAGCCATCAATGGGGAGATGCCGAGCATACGAGAATGTGAGTCCGTAATCAACTGCCGAAAACAAGGTGATGCGATCGTAATTGATGGTTCCTTGATCATCAATTAATTGTGTGGTGTCCAAAATGTCATCCACTCCAAAACGAATTAACGAAATTGCAACCGCACTTCGATCGTCCAACGGCATGGCAAATGCAGCGTAATCATAATTGGCAATATTGGCGAAATAGCTAGAGTGCATCAAGGCAATCTGGCTGTCTTCCAAATTTACCAAGCCGGCAGGATTCCAATAGCCTGAATTGACATCGGAGGTATTGGAAACCACCGTATTGCTCATTCCCAATGCCGCAGCATCCACGCCAATATTCATAAATTCATTGGAATATTTTGTTTGGGCAAAACTTAAGGAAAAGCATAGCAGGAAAGCGATACGTAAATTAGTTTTCAACAGCAAAAAAATTTTTTACAAAGGTGCACACTATTTTTCTTTTATTAAACTTTAAAATCATTCAGTTATTGTACTATTTTAGTTATAGACGTAAATAGTTTGCTATTTTTACAAAAATTTTATCGATGGCCATAAAAAGACATGTACCCAATGTTGTCACGCTTCTTAACTTGTTTTGCGGATCAATTGCCGTTATATTTGCAGTTTACAACAACTTTGTCGCTGCTGCAATTTTCGTGTTCCTTGGTATTTTCTTCGATTTCTTTGACGGTTTGTTGGCGCGTAAGCTGAACGTTCAAAGTCCATTAGGTCTGCAGTTGGATTCTTTGGCGGACATGGTCACTAGCGGACTCGTACCTGGGCTTGTGATGTTTAAATTATTGTCACTTGCCGTGGATACCCCATTATTCTTTAATGCATCAACGGAATGGAATTCCAATTTTGATTGGCAGGAATTCGGTGGCGCTTGGTTGCCATTGTTGGGACTGCTGATTACACTTTCATCTGCCTACCGATTGGCAAAGTTCAATCTCGATGAGGACCAACAAACCTATTTTAAAGGGCTTCCTACGCCTGCGAATGCACTTTTAATTCTTTCATTGCCACTCATTTTGGAATTTCAGGAAAGTGACTTGCTCAACGCGTTGATTCTCAACAAATGGTTTTTGATCATTCTAACCCTAATCAGTAGTTATTTGCTGAATTCACCGGTGAAGCTTTTCGCTTTAAAATTCAAGAATTACGGATTTAAGGACAATGCTGTTCGGTATGTATTTGTCGTGATGACCTTAGTGCTTATAGCGCTGTTTCAGTTCGCTGCCATACCGTTGATCATAGCGATGTATATCCTCATGTCGCTGGTGTCCTCAAAATTCTCAAAACAATAGATTTCTTATTAATTGCTGTAAAAAGCACCTTGTAAAACTTAACAAAATAAAACTTCATGGCTTCAGGATTTTTTGCATTACTTGACGATATAGCAGTCCTTATGGATGATGTTGGCGCAATGGCCAAAATATCAACCAAAAAAACGGCAGGTATCTTAGGAGATGATTTGGCCGTCAATGCCGAAAAAGCGTCAGGATTCGTGTCTTCGCGCGAGATTCCTGTACTTTGGGCCATTTCTAAAGGTTCGCTTCTCAATAAGGTGATCATACTTCCGGTGGCATTTCTGTTAAGTGCTTTTTTGCCTCCCGCTGTAACAGTAGTTTTGATTTTAGGAGGTATTTATCTGGCCTTCGAAGGTGTCGAAAAAATCTATGAATTCTTTGTGCCACATGCTCCAAAACATCAGGTGATCGAAGTGGAGCCACCAACAAAAGAGGAGGTGCTGGAAGCTGAAAAGGCTAAAATAAAATCTGCTATTCTTACGGATTTCATTCTTTCGGTGGAAATCGTCATCATTGCTTTAGGAACCGTGATGAATGAACCGTTATTAACACAAATTCTAGTAGTATCTATCGTCGCCTTGATTGCTACCGTGGGTGTTTACGGTATTGTGGCACTGATCGTCCGGATGGATGATTTTGGGCTTCGATTGATAAAAACTACCGAAAATAAAAAGAGTGTTGCGCACCTATTCGGGAATTTTTTGGTAAGTGCACTCCCTTGGGTTATCAAAAGTCTCTCAGTGGTAGGAACTATCGCTTTGTTATTGGTCGCAGGGGGTATCTTTACTCATAATCTTGACTTCCTTCATCATTTTCTTGAAGCGTGGCCGTCATTTATAAGAGATTTCATAATTGGCTTGGCCGTTGGTTTGGTGGCTTTGGTGCTGATCACGTTAGTGAAAAAGGTGGTAAAATCCTTCAAGAAGTAGGATTTGAGTTTATCATAAACTCTAATGTATAATGTAAAGTGTTTTACACAGGTTAAAACATCAATTTTTTCTTTCGCAATTCGAAATTCTGACCCAAATAGACTTTACGAACCATTTCATCGCTTGCCAATTCTTCCGGCTTGCCTGCTTTAAGAATACTTCCTTCAAACATTAGATACGTTCGGTCGGTAATGGCAAGGGTTTCCTGTACATTATGATCGGTAATTAAAATGCCAATATTTTTCTTTGTCAATTGGGCTACAATGCGCTGAATGTCTTCTACTGCAACAGGATCAACTCCTGCGAAGGGTTCATCAAGAAGGATGAAGTTAGGGTCTGTTGCCAAGGCTCTCGCTATTTCCGTACGACGACGTTCGCCGCCAGACAATAAATCGCCACGACTCTTGCGGATGTGTCCAAGGCCAAATTCATCTATCAACGATTCCATTTTATCCAACTGCTGTTTTTTAGTCAGCTTGGTCATTTGAAGTACACTTAATATATTGTCTTCAATGCTTAATTTTCGGAATACAGACGCTTCTTGAGCCAGATACCCAATGCCGTTTTGAGCGCGCTTATACATGGGGTATTTGGTAATCTCTTGTCCTTCCAAAAATATATTCCCACTATTTGGCTTTATCAATCCAACGATCATGTAAAAAGAAGTGGTCTTGCCCGCACCATTCGGACCTAAAAGACCTACAATCTCCCCTTGATTGACTTCAAGTGAAACCCCTCTTACTACTTTTCGTCCACCATAGGACTTCATTAAATTGTCTGCTCTTAATTTCATGCCTCTTAAAACGTCAAAATAGGTTCTTTATTGATTTCAAAAATAAACAATTGTAATTTTAAATGGACTTTCCTTCCCATTGTATTAACATTTGAAACCTTTCAAGCATTCTGATTGGCGTTTTTCTAAAGTTTTTTTCTTTCTCTCCGTTTCTGATTCCTCACCACAATGCCAGAAATATAAATACTGATTTGGTATAAAATTAAAATAGGAATTGCGACAATAACCTGGCTGGCAACATCTGGAGGTGTAATGACTGCTGATAATATCAACACAACCACCAGCGCATATTTACGATATTTACGTAAAATCTCGGGTGTTACGACTCCAATTTTAGTTAGAAAATACATGATGATGGGAAGTTCAAAAACAAACCCTGATGCCAAAGATGAGGACCGCACCAACGAAATGTAGGATCCCAAATCGATCTCATTTGTAATTTCCGAACTGACACTATAGGTTCCCAAAAAGTTAATTGATAGTGGCGTTACGATATAGTATCCGAATAATACTCCCGTAAAGAATAACAAGGACGTAATAAAAATAAAACCCCGTGAGTGCTGACGTTCATTTGGATGAAGTCCAGGACTGATAAAGCTCCATAATTGGTAAATAATATAAGGGAATGCGATGATCATACCCGAATAGATGGCTGTCCAAATATCCGCTGTAAACTGACCACCCATCGTTCTGTTCTGAATTGTAAAAGGAAACGATTCCGCACAAAAGGTACTATCCAAGCTAAAAAACTCTGATATATTACATAAGTATTTATACGTAGGGAAATCCATCTTTTTCGGACCGAATATGATCACATCGAATATGAATCCCGAGAACATAAACGCTACAGTCCCCGCAATGACAATCGCTAGAACGCTTCTAATTAAATGCCATCTCAAATCTTCGAGATGGTCTAGAAATGACATCTCGCTACTCTCTTTTTTTACCATCAGATAATACCTTCTTTTATTAAATCATGAAGATGTACAACACCTGCATACTGCCCTTCGTGCTCAACCAATAGCTGCGAAATTTCATTAGCTTCCATGAGTTCCATTGCATCGATTGCCATGGCATTGTTTTCAATCCGTTTTGGGTTAGAGCTCATGATATCTTTTGCTGTCAGCTCCATAAAAGAGTCATTTTTACTCAACATCCGTCGTAAATCACCGTCCGTTATAATGCCCACAATTTTTTGATCTTCAACAACAGCCGTAACGCCAAGCATTTTTTCGGAAATTTCAACGATGATCTGCTTTACGTTTGTATCTAATTGTACTTGAGGTTTCTCATTCATCGAAGATAAATCACTTACGCGAAGGTATAGGCGTTTTCCCAAAGCACCACCGGGATGGTATTTTGCAAAATCGCTGCTTGAAAAACCTCTCAACTCCAACAGGCAGATAGCCAAGGCATCGCCCAAAACCAATTGAGCCGTCGTGCTGGTGGTCGGTGCTAAATTATGAGGACACGCTTCATGCTCAACGTAGGCATTTAAGATAAAGTCTGATTGTAGCGCTAAAAACGATTTGGTGTTCCCTGTAATGGCAATCAATTTATTGTTTGAGTTTTTTATCAAAGGCACCAAGACCTTAATTTCGGGCGTATTGCCGCTTTTTGAAATACAAATAACAATATCATCTTGCAACATTAATCCGAGATCCCCATGAATGGCGTCGCCCGCATGCATGAACACCGCTGGAGTTCCTGTGGAATTTAAAGTTGCGACAATTTTGTTACCGATAATGGCACTTTTACCAATTCCTGTAATAATGACGCGCCCCTTGGAGTTATAGATAAGACTGACCGCATTCGCAAAGTCATCATTTAAGAATGAGGATAATTTAGCAATGGCTTGACTTTCTAGCTCAATGGTTTTTTTCGCCGTATTGAGAATAGAATTTTTATGATTCAAAATTATTGATTTTTGGATTTGATGCGTTTAAAGAATTTTAGTATCTTTAAACTTAATGCAAATGTATATAAAATACTAATAGGGATTAATGAGTAGAACAGAAATCGACTTACACGAAGCGCTGAAAAAATACTTTGGTTTTTCGAAGTTCAAAGGACTTCAAGAACAGGTTATTAAAAGTATTGTTGCTGGTGATGATACCTTTGTCATCATGCCAACCGGAGGAGGAAAATCATTATGTTACCAATTACCTGCACTGATTAAAGATGGCACAGCGATTATCGTGTCTCCCTTGATTGCATTGATGAAAAATCAAGTGGATGCCATCAGGGCGGTTTCAAAATATGAGGGCGTCGCACATGTCTTAAATTCATCCTTGAGCAAAACTGATGTCAAACAGGTTAAGGAAGACATTGTCAATGGCGTTACAAAACTGCTGTACGTCGCTCCGGAATCCTTGACAAAAGAAGAGTATGTTGACTTTTTGAGATCACAGACTATTTCCTTTATGGCTGTCGATGAAGCGCATTGCATCAGTGAATGGGGACATGATTTTAGACCCGAATACAGAAACCTCAAACAGATCATTGAGCGTATCGGCGATAACATTCCTATCATTGGATTGACGGCAACCGCGACTCCTAAAGTACAAGAAGATATATTGAAGAGTTTGAGCATTACCAATGCGAATACTTTTAAAGCCTCCTTTAACAGACCCAACTTATATTATGAAGTGCGTCCCAAAACCAAAAACGTCGATTCGGACATTACCCGTTTTGTAAAACAGAATTCAGGAAAGTCAGGGATCATCTATTGCTTGAGCAGAAAACGAGTAGAGGAGCTAGCCCAAGTATTGCAAGTCAATGGCATCAAAGCGGTCCCATATCATGCGGGTCTGGATGCCAAAACTCGCGTTAAGCATCAAGATATGTTCTTGATGGAAGATACCGATGTGGTAGTGGCAACCATTGCATTTGGTATGGGTATCGACAAGCCGGACGTTCGATTTGTGATCCACCACGACATGCCGAAGAGTATTGAGAGCTATTATCAAGAAACCGGTCGTGCAGGTCGTGATGGCGGTGAGGGACATTGTTTGGCTTATTATGCCTATAAGGACATAGAAAAGTTGGAAAAATTTATGTCTGGTAAACCTGTGGCAGAACAAGAAATAGGTCACGCCTTATTACAGGAAGTGGTGGCGTTTTCTGAAAGTTCAGTCTCGCGTCGTAAATTTATATTACATTATTTCGGAGAAGAATTTGATAATGCGACTGGCGAAGGCGGCGACATGGATGATAACGTCCGATTTCCAAAAAAGCAGATTGAAGCTAAAGAGAGTGTAAAAATTCTGCTAGAAACAGTAAGTAAGACCAATGAAAAATACAAATCAAAAGATTTGGTGCAAGTGTTGATTGGAAAATCGAATGCGCTTATTTCGTCGCATAGGACAGATGCACAAGATTTTTTTGGCATTGGTGATCAGCATGACAAACGCTACTGGATGGCACTGATTCGGCAAGTTTTGGTATTAGGCTTATTAAAAAAGGACATTGAAACGTATGGGGTTTTAAGACTGTCAAAAGAGGGGAGAGACTATATTCAATCGCCATATTCATTTATGATGACGGAAGATCACATTTTCGACGAAGGCAACGATGACGGTATCATAACGGCTGCTAAAGGTGAAGGTGGGGTAGCTGATGAGCGCTTGATGAGCATGTTAAAGGATTTGCGAAAGAGCAACGCAAAAAAATTGGGAGTACCGCCATTCGTTATCTTTCAGGATCCATCCTTGGAAGATATGGCGCTAAAGTATCCTATTACCATCGACGAATTGAGTAATGTTCATGGTGTCGGCGATGGTAAGGCTAAAAAATATGGCAAAGATTTTGTTGATCTTATTGCGCAATATGTAGAGGACAATGACATTGAACGACCAGATGATTTTGTGGTAAAATCTACAGGCTCTAATTCTGCCCTAAAATTATACATTATTCAGAATGTGGATCGAAAGCTTCCTTTAGATGACATTGCGCAGTCTAAAGGAATGAAGATGAAGGAATTTATTAAAGAATTGGAAGCGATCGTATTTTCAGGAACCAAATTGAATATCAGCTACTGGATCGATGATATTTTGGACGAAGAGCAGCAAGAAGAAATTCACGATTATTTTATGGAATCCAAAACAGATAAGATAGATGACGCCATTGAGGAATTTGATGGCGACTACGATGATGAGGAATTGCGCTTGTATCGAATTAAATTTATAAGTGAAGTCGCTAATTGATCACTCATAGTAGGATCCTTTGGCGACACTTATTTTTACAGTCGAAAGGGAAACTATTGATATTCAAACTAAACCTATAGAATTTTACTCTGGTGTCTCTTCAATGATATGAATGATTTCAAATTCAACAGTGTTCTTTTTGGCAGTCAGAATCAAAGATGATATTTTAGATTTTTCGATGTTTGGAACATCCTCCTCATTGATTTCGAAGTCAATTTTCGTAATGCTTCGATTGGACACATTTGAAAAATCTGATTCTAATTCAACCATGTCAGAATTCAAATTGAGCTCAAAATCGGTCCCCATTACCTTAAGTTGGGCACCTTTCATGGTTTTAATGTGGAATGTACCCACGATCACCGTTTGAAAAAAATGATAACCTGCCAATTCCCCGAGACCAGCATACATCACATTGGTTTTAGCTATAGCAAAAGGCTCATTTTGGATATCGTTGATAATATTCTCGGTACAGGTATCTACATGCAGTTTTTCCATAGCTCGCATATCTCCAAATGCCGCTCTTATCTTGGTTAGTGAGAACTTCATAACATATTTTATAATGAATTGTAAACATAAAACTTAATTTTAATATCACAAAATTCAATTAATGAAGGGATATGAATCTTGGAAATGCAATGCATAGATCGCGGTTCGTAAATCATTTATTATCTTTGCATCGTTAAATTTTAAAAACAAAAGACATGCAAGACGGATTATATGCCAAATTCAACACCACTAAAGGTGAGATTTTGGTCAATTTAGAATACAATAAAACGCCCGGAACCGTCGGGAATTTTGTGGCTTTGGCCGAAGGGAACCTTGAAAATAAGGTCAAAGATCAGGGAACTCCTTATTATGATGGATTGAAATTTCATCGTGTGATTCCCGATTTCATGATTCAGGGTGGTTGTCCTCAAGGAATTGGATCAGGAGATCCTGGATATAAATTTGATGATGAATTTCACAAGGATTTAAAACACGATCGTCCAGGAATTCTATCCATGGCTAATTCAGGTCCTGCAACTAATGGCAGTCAATTTTTTATCACCCATATTGCAACGCCCTGGTTAGATAATAAACACACTGTTTTTGGAAACGTCGTAGAAGGTCAGGATGTTGTGGATGCCATAGCACAAGGCGATACAATAGAGCGTTTGGAAATTATAAGAAAAGGGTCTGAAGCAGAACATTTTAATGCGGTTGAAGCTTTTAGAACGTTTGAAGGATCAAGAGACAAGCGAATTGCAGAGGAGCGCGCCGCCAAAGAAGGTGAATTAGACAAATTAGCGGCCGGTTTTAAAACTACAGAAAGTGGACTTCGCTATCAAATCATCCAAAAAGGTGAAGGTAAGAAAGCTGAAAAAGGACATACAGTTTCCGTACATTATAAAGGCCAGTTGGCTGATGGAACGGTTTTCGATTCGTCCTACAAACGCAACCAACCTTTGGATTTTCAAGTTGGCGTCGGTCAAGTGATCGCTGGTTGGGATGAAGGAATTTGCTTATTGAACGTAGGTGACAAGGCCCGTTTGGTCATTCCTAGCGACCTAGGGTACGGACAGGCTGGTGCTGGCGAGGTTATTCCTCCAGATGCAACTTTAGTATTTGATGTTGAATTAATGGGAGTTAAATAATTTTTTTTTATAAGATCTCCGTAACGGATTTATTCAAAATGCGTCTCATGTTTAGTGAGGCGCGTTTTTTTTTGTAAGTTGTCATAACAATCAATCAATTCATTCGAAATGAAATCAATTCTAGCTTTAGTGTTGTTATAAACCTTGTTTTTCAGTTGCTCCCATCAGATTGAGTATTCCGATGAGCATATCAAATCAACCTCTGGGTCCTATTTGTACAATCAAGACGAGGTGATCGATGTTTTTTATGAAGACAATGACTTATTTCTCCTATGGAAGAATGGCAAATTCAAACCAGTGGTACTTGACGAGACTACCTTTTTCGTTGCAGATATGTATCAGAAATTAAGGTTTGCTACCGAGCCTAAAACCAATGATCGCTATTTGGCCATTGTTTCGGAGGAAGACGACAATGAGATCACCTATGCATATCCGAAAATGGCAGATGGCTACAAAACTCCTAGAATGTACTTAAGGAATAAAGACTATGATAAGGCTCTTGCCGGATACACTGAACTGTTTCAAAAAGATTCTATTAAAAGCTATATCAGTGAAAACGAAGTCAATCGTATGGGCTATAAATTGTTGCGTTCAAATGATTATGACAATGCGATCACTGTTTTTAAGCTAAATGTGCTCTTGTATCCAAATAGTGACAATTCCTACGATAGTTTAGCAGACGCTTATTTAAAGACAGGAGACAGTCTTGAAGCATACAACAATTACAAAATAGCGGTGCTATTAAATTCAGGTAACCAAAGAGCCAAAGCGTTTTTAGAGCACTATTCTAAACAGTAGCAATTCTTTTTAGCCAATTTTTTATGTGCATTTTAAATAAAAATCGCCTGTTGTCCTAAAACGTCATTATGAATGGGTCAATAGATTACGGTATTGGCGCAAGGCGTCCCCTAAATAGGTGGTATTTTTACATTTAATATTTTGATATCCTTTTAAAGTGTAGTATATAACATTTAGAAGTATTGTCGAGCATCACATTTGTGAGGTTGGACAATATGATATCGAACGAGATTCAGCACAAGGCGCTGAATCAAATTTAATCTAATAAATAGAAGAAAACATGAACGTATTATTTGTATTAACATCACACGATAAATTAGGAGATACTGGCGAGAAAACAGGATTTTGGGTTGAAGAATTTGCAGGTCCTTATTACACTTTAAAAGATAAAGGTGCAACCATTACTTTGGCAACACCAAAAGGCGGAAAAGCACCCATCGATCCGAAGAGTGATTCACCAGACGCCGCCACGGACTCTACCAAACGTTTTGATAAAGATGAAGACGCTCAAGAGCGCATCAATTCAACTAAAAAGTTGTCAGATGTGAGTGCCGATGATTTTGATGCTGTTTTTTATCCAGGAGGTCACGGACCTTTATGGGATTTGTCAGAAGACAAAACATCCATTAAATTGATTGAAACTTTCAATCAACAAAAGAAGCCAGTGGCATTTGTATGTCATGCACCCGCGGCTTTAAAAAATGTGAAAGGAACCGACGGTGAGTTTTTGGTGAAAGGTAAAAAAGTAACAGGGTTTACCAATTCTGAAGAGGAAGCTGTGGAACTTGTAGATGTTGTTCCCTTTTTAGTGGAAGACATGCTGAAAGCCAATGGAGGCGATTATTCTAAAAAAAGTGATTGGACTGAATATGTTTTACAAGATGGCAATCTTATCACTGGGCAAAATCCACAATCGTCTAAATTAGTGGCAGAAAAATTATATGACTCTTTAAAATAAAACTAGCTTATTTTATTAAAAAGCCTAGACTTCAATGTGTTTAGGCTTTTTTTGTTCCTATTGGTTCACGTATTTTCGCAACATATTATATGATGAATTCTCTGATCAAACATTGCTCTTAACCATGAAACAACCAAAAGTCTCATCCAAACAGCCTTGGCCTACAAAAGATGTTATGGCGCAAATCTACGATCTTGGTCTTTGGGGATGTGGCACCTCACCATTCTATTCAGGAATTGGTTCTCACCATCCTGATCTCGTTGTGCCTTATGTAGAATCGGTAAAGTCATTTTTAGCATCGTTTAAAGAACCACTTTCTGTTTGTGATTTGGGTTGTGGTGATTTTAATATTGGAACATCCTTGGTCCCTTTTGCTATAAAGTATGTTGCCATAGATATTGTAGAGTCGCTGATCACTTTCAATAGAGCACATTTTAAAATGCCCAATTTGGAGTTTCAATGCCTTGATATTGCCAAAGATCAGCTACCTGAAGGCGACTGCGCCATATTAAGGCAAGTCTTACAACATTTATCCAATGCTGAAATAAGTGAGGTTCTAAACGAATTAAAAGTCTTCAAATATATCATTCTGACCGAGCACCTTCCGGAAGGCGACTTTATTCCCAACCGAGATATCATTTCGGGTCAAGGCATTCGGCTAAAGAAAAACAGCGGTGTGATTCTAACGGAAGCACCATTCAATTTGACTCCAATAAAAACAGATTGTTTACATTCCATCAATTTAGGGTTGAATAAAGGGATTATAAAAACCACCTTGTATACATTACTCTAAATAGGAATCGCCGGCCGCTAGGATCATCCAACAAGGCGCCATGTGTGCTTCTCATTATCAACTTTCTTCGCCAGTTGTTTCATTAGCATATAGAATTCAGCTGAAAATTACAGTTCATCCTAGTTCTGCGTCATTTCAGT
>JBBSOJ010000071.1:0-13109 GCA_038259855.1 Flavobacteriales bacterium | reverse complement strand
TATAGAATAATGAAAAAATAAAGGCCTGCTTAATGATGCGTACCGAGGTCTTTGAAAGGGAAATAAATCGATTCAATTCTTTTAATTTACTTGCGTCAATAATACCATCACAAGCAGGTGAGAATACGTTTACATCTTCTGAAACAGCAATGCCAACATCACTTTGTGCCAATGCGCCCGCATCATTTAAACCATCGCCCACCATCATTACTTTTTTACCTTGTTGCTGTAGATTTTTTATAAAATTGAGTTTATCGTCTGGTTTTTGATTGAACAGTAATTGGGCGTTTTTTGGTAGTTGTGTTTTTAGAAATTCTTTTTCACCATCATTATCACCAGAGAGAACAACTAAATTTGTGGTACTGCTCAAATCAGAAAAAAGTGTCGACATTCCTGCTCGGTAATTATTGTAAAACACATAGCATCCTTTATACTCGTCATTAGTGCTTATGTGTACTTGTGTGGCTGTGGTGTCAGTTGTTTGATCTTTTATTCCAATAAAAGCATGACTGCCCACTTTTACTCGGGTCTCACCATACGTTCCAATAATGCCTTTTCCGGTTTCTTCTGTAAAATCGTCAAGTGTGTATATACCATTATCTTGTAACAATTTGTACAACGCACGACTTAGGGGATGGTTGGATGCTCGTAAGGTGCTGGTCAATACTCTTCGCTCGTTTTCTGTAAGTGAAGCGCCCTGATAGGTGATGAGATTTTTATTGTGGGTGGTTAGCGTTCCTGTTTTATCAAAGACAACGGTATCGATAGTTGCCATTTGCTCAATGACACTACTTTCCTTGAGATACAGCTTCCGTTTCCCGTAAATACGCAACATATTTCCCAAGGTAAAAGGAGCTGCCAAAGCAATGGTGCAAGGACAAGCGACAATCAAAACAGCTGTAAAGACATCAAAAGCGATTGCTACGTCCTTGAATAACCAAAAGACCGCTGCTACAATAGCAACTGTCATAATAGCTACCGTAAATCTTCGGCTGATCTGGTCGGTAAGGTTTTTAAACGTAGTGGCCTTGTTTTTACTAAAAACTTCGTTGTTCCAAAGTTGGGTTAGGTATGATTGCTCTACGGCTTTGGTCACTTCCATCTCGATTATTCCTGCCTGTTGGCGACCGCCGGCATAAATTTTATCGCCCGAATATTTATCTACGGGTACTGCTTCACCTGTAACAAAACTGTAATCGATACGTGCTAAACCTTTTATCAATATGCCATCGGTCGGGATGAGTTCATTACTACGGATGAGTATACGGTCACCTGCTTGAAGCTCATAAACGGGTGTCTGAACCTCTTTTAGTTCTAGCTTGGTTTTAGCATCGATTTCATTGTCATGTTTCACCAGCTGTGTCACTGCAATGGGGAAGTAGGATTTATAATCTCTTTCAAAAGATAAAAACGTATAGGTTTTTTGCTGAAAGAATTTGCCTAGCAATAGAAAGAACACCAAACCTGCAAGACTGTCAAAAAAACCGGTGCCCCAATCCATTATAATTTCTAAAGTAGAACGTAAAAAGAGTACCGAAATACCAATCGCAATGGGCACATCAATATTTAAAATTTTAGAACGTAAACCTTTGTAAGCAGACACAAAATAATCCCGACCAGAATAGAAAACAACAGGAACGGAAAAAGCGAACATCAACCAGCGAAATACCAGTTTGAATTTATCGAGCCAGAACTCGTTCACTTCAAAGTATTCCGGAAAGGAGAGAAACATGATATTCCCAAAAGCAAACCCGGCCACACCCAATTTATAGATTAAACTGCGGTCAATTGTTCGCTCTTTCTTATTAAAATCTTCAAGTGAAATAGTGGGTTCGTATCCTATTTTACACAGCAAAAGCACCAACGCTTTCAAATTTATTTCAGCAGAATTGTACGTTATTCGAACTGATTTCTCTGGAAAATTGACTTGGCTATTCTTAATTGCAGGATGCAGTTTATTCAGGTTTTCAAGCACCCAAATGCAAGAACTGCAGTGTATGTGTGGAATTATGAAGGAAACGATCTGCGTGTCCTGTTCATCAAATTCCAATAGTTGGTCGATGATGTGCTGATTGTCCAGAAAATCAAAATGACCTTCAATTTCCGAAGGTGTTTTTCCTGGTGTTGATTGTAAATCATAATAATAGGTAAGATCATTCTCGTTGAGAATATCGAATACCGTTTTACATCCGTTGCAACAGAAAAACTTTTCCTGATGTAGTATTGTTGTATCGCGACAGGTGTCGCCACAATGATAACAAATTTCCATAATTTACTCTATACCTGTAGCAAAGGTGTAAATAACGAATCGTGAAAAAGATGATTAATGTCAGTTTACGTCAAAATTTTAGCAATCCCTTAATATCTTTCAAATTGAAAAATTTGTATCTTGAAAATAAAAATTATGAAAATTTCAGCAATGACTTTATTGGGCATTACAACACTATTATTATTGACCATAGTGATCTTCGCGGCGATGAATTTCCCGTTCAGTTGGGTGTTTTACGCGACTTGTTTGGGACAAATACTGTTGGTCTATACCGTATATAAAATACTGATTGATGATTATCAAACTGATAAAACATTTAGGGATTTTTATGAAGACCGACCAGATTTGGGAGCGTAATTCATAGTTGAATAATTTTGCATTTCATGTGTAACCTATGTGCTTCAACCATAATTTACGATGCGAGAATTGCATCATTTGTCAGAAAAACAGCTTTATAGCGATTGGTATATAACATGGTGACCAAATTCATTAAAAAAGATAAGGTTGTTGTTAAAGAAGGCGAAAGATGGATGCCGTGTTTTGTGTGCGTGGGATGTTTCCAAACTTTCAAAAATGGCTAACAATCGGCGAGATCAAATCGTTAAGCTTTCCACCAACGGCGAAGTTTTAGGACAGAGATCAAATTCAAAAAAGAAAAGTTTAATTTCAACAGCCTTAAACATATTCAATTGGAAGATAAAAAGACCTTTCGCTTGATCGTAAAAGGCCTTTAGTTTTTTTAGAAGATTGAGCTTCCAAATCTTTGGAATGCTTCCTTTGAAAGACCTTCCCTAAAATCTGGATGCGCTAATTCAATTAAAGCTTTTGCGCGTTGTTTTAAATTTTTACCAAATAAGTTTGCCACACCGTATTCCGTTACTACAAAGTGTACGTGCGCCCTTGTGGTGGTGACACCGGCACCTTGATTGAGAAAGGGCGTTATTTTTGAAATTCCCTTCGCCGTGGTGGACGTCATCGCAAAAATAGGTTTACCACCTTTTGATAGTGATGCGCCACGGATAAAATCCATTTGACCACCAACACCGCTATATTGTCTTCCACCGATGGTATCTGCGCATACTTGCCCAGTTAGATCAATCTCAATGGCGCTATTGATGGCCGTGACTTTTGGGTTCTGACGAATAATGGCCGTGTCATTGGTATAAGCCGCTTCCTTAAAATGAACCAATGGGTTATCATTCACGAAGTCGTATAATTTCTGACTTCCAACAGCAAAGCAAGTTACAATTTTACCCTGTTTGATCATTTTGTGTTCGCCTGTAATGATTCCTTTTTCTACCAAAGGCAAAATGCCGTCTGAAAACATTTCAGTATGAATTCCCAAACCTTTATGATTGTACAAGTTATTTAAAACTGCGTTAGGAATATTTCCGATACCCATTTGCAAGGTTGCACCATCTTCGATGAGATTGGCCACATGTTGCCCGATCTGTTTCTCGATATCAGTTAGTGGCACGCTTTCAGAACTTTTCATGGGGATGTCACATTGCACTGCTATATCAATATTAGACATATGAATGATACCATCGCCGTGGGTTCTGGGAACGTTTGGGTTTACTTGAGCAATGATTGTTTTTGCAGTTTGAATGGCTGGCAGTGTTACATCTACCGAAGTTCCCAAAGAACAGTAACCGTGTGCATCGGGTTCTGAAACTTGAATAATTGCGACATCGAGTGGTAAAATAGCTTGTCGAAATAAATGATGGATTTCACTTAAAAAGATAGGGATGTAATCACCGTTACCACCATTTACAGATTTACGGACATTGCTCCCCACGAAAAAGCTATTGACACTAAATGCCTTATTAAAAGGTTCTTGGGTGTAGCGTGCATTTCCTTCGGTATGTATTTGGCATATTTCGACATCCTTAAGTTCTAGATATCTTTCACACAATGCTTCAATTAAAAAATTAGGTGTCATCGCTGCGCCTTGAAAAAAGACACGGTTGCCTGATGCTATTCTTTTTACTGCTTCTTGTGCGCTAACGTACGTCATTGTCATAATAATTTTTGATTTTTTAAATATAAGTTTAATATAAAACACTTTGCTGTTATCCTCTAACTTTTCAATAGTGTAGCCAATGAACATTTCTGGTAAACCACTACTACCGTGCGAATTCATAACGATATAGCTGGTTTCGGTTTCTTTTGCCACATCATTATGTTATTAAAGTTCTTATCCTCCATAATAGCTTTTTTCAAAATAATACCTTCTAGATATGGTTTGTTAAGAAATTCTGTAAAGTGCTTTTATGCCAGTTTAAAATAAAATATATATTGGAAGGCAGCATTAGTTTCTTCTTTTGACAACAAGCTATCATCAATTTCTGCCATATCAACGACCAGAATCTAATTGTTCTTTTTCGTAATGCTCGCTGCAGTACACAAGGCGTATTAGAATGTAGTGAAAAAATCTGTTGGAACTAAAAATGTTGCGATGGTTTTTGTAATTTATTAGTGTCACAAAGGTAAAATAAGTAGTGTTCTTAAAAGGTGATTAAGGTCAGTATTCAAAAAATATGCGCATTGCCTTTTGACTTAATTAATACGATTTAGCCCACTTGTATTTGTATTTAAATCATAAGATTAAGAAGGCTGAATTGATCTTCCAGAATCTAAAGTCTAGGTATTTTTAAAAAGGGCATCTTTAAAAAAGTGATGGAAATAAAAGGTGTTCAATGTCTTAAATAGACTGTTCAAAACTCAAATTGAGGTGGATAAAATCTTTCTTAACGTGTTGTAAGTCCTATCATGCACTAAAAAGATAGACTCAAGATTTAAGCACTCAACAAGTCATAAATCAATCTACCAAAGATAGGGACCTATCAAAAGAAAGACCGCCTTTTAAGACAGTCTTATTAATTTTAAATTGTTGTTCTTAAGACAAACTTTTGGTTATATCGCTGTATCAGATTGAAACTTTCTAATATAATCTTTAGGATCGCAGTTGAATTTTTGTTTGAAGATTTGATAAAAATAGCTTCTGCATCGATAGCCATGACCATATACTATTTCAGACAATGGTTTGGATTTGGTAACCAATTCCGATGCTATCCTTTCAAGTTTTAAATCATTTGTGACATCGGTAAAATTCTTATTGAGAACAATTTGACAGCCCAACTCCAATCTACCAGGTTCGAGATGCAGTAGTGAGGCCAAATTTTCTATAGATATATCTCCGGAATCATCGGCAGCAATGAGATATGGTAAAGTGCTGATTTTTTGAATTTCGTCATCTGAAAATTGACAAATATCATCGGAGACTATGTCACGAGCCTTGACGGATACTAGAGGTTCATTCTGTTTCATGTCAAAATTATTTATTAAACGAAGTTCTCTCATGCGTGTCATTATACTGATTTTCTGATATTAAATATCAAACTGATTATAAGGATGATAATACTAGATGTTAAAAATGATACATTAACTATCTGGTAGTCCTCCATTAATACGACACTCATCAGCCAGGTGACAAGATATACTGTGACGATAGAATTTATAGTAAGTTTCATTCTGCTGGATTAAGGCTCATATGGACTTAAATACTTTCAGGAAGTATTCTCGTATATGGAGGGTTTATTAGTTTGGCTTTCTGCATATTAGATATTGTCGAAACTTAAAATTAGTATCATTTAAGGAATCGTATCTATCAATACATCAAAGATAATTGTAATTAATAGTCAGTATTTGTACAATTTTTTTAAAACATTGTACAATTTTGTTCAATGAATTGCTCAATCTTTTGGTACTCAATTCCTAAAATGTATATCTTTGAAAAAATTATAGATATAAACTCGTATCGTATACCCAAGGCGGTAAAATGCTCATAATATTGGTCATTAAGAACTAGCATTCAAATAGTTGTATTTTTTATGAAAATAAATGTTAAGTTCGATTTTCACTTAATAGCAAAAAATTTGGTAGCTGAAAAGCTCAATAAGTTGGATATTGATTATTGCTTCAATCCTAACGGAGAGATAACCATTTTGCAGAAGCTATCGAAAGCACAAACTACCGTACTCTTTGAAGAGTTGAATTCATCGGGAATCAATATAATGGATAACCCCCAATTGATTTTGGTGCAACAAATCAAAGAAATCATTGTTGAAATTGTGAGATTGGACAATTTTGATGAGCGTCTAAAGGTCTCATCTTATATCGATGAACGTTTGCCATTTTCCTATAGTTACCTATCGAAAGTGTTTTCCGAATACACGTATATGTCAATCGAAAAATTTTTAATTCTAAAAAAGATCGATTACGTAAAAGAATTGCTTGCTGAAGGAAACATGAGTTTGACTGAAATAGCATATAAATTAAATTACAGTAGTGTCTCGCACCTATCTAAACAATTTAAAAAAACCACAGGATTCAGTCCTTCCTATTTTTTAAATCTCAAGACACAATTGAAGTCAGGAGACCATAATTCTAAAGAAAATCAATGATTTTATGAGCACAAAAAAATTATCTATTATTCTTGCAGATGATGATGAGGACGACAGGCTACTCTTTGAACTTGCGGTTAAAAAAATAAATGTTCCGACGGAGTTGTTGATGTTCAAAAACGGCGTGGAGGTTATAGAACATTTAAGAGATAATCGAAAAAATCTGCCCGATATTTTATTTTTGGATTTGAACATGCCCAACAAAAATGGATTGGAAAGTTTGAAAGAGATGAAATTGGATCCGGGTCTTGAAGGTATTACGGTTGTCATTTATTCTACGTCCTCGTCCGAAAAGGATGTCGAGTCGACTTTCTTGGAAGGTGCCAACATTTATATAAAGAAGCCTTCCGATTTTAACCAGCTCAAAAAAACCATCGAGAAAGTTCTAACGTTAGATTGGCAGTACCATACCTCATTATTGAATAGGGAAAATTTTCTATTCAGATTATAAAGCCTTTTGAAATTTATATTTATTAGTCTCAATTTATCAAGCGCCCATCTAACGATTCATTCAGCATTCGCTAATACCATTGAGGAGGCGTTCTATTCTTTAAATTCTGAAGCACGCTGATATCATAGACATACTTTTGCCTAGATGTTATTTTTCAAAAAAGAGCGTTGCCATAAACGGAAGTAGCATTCCTATTGATTGAAACATCAAAAAAAGAAATGAACATTTCTAAAAAGTATAATCGTAGGTCTTAATCGAAAAGTAGTAACACATTAATTTTAACATTATTATTGTTCAGATGGTTTTTAAGAATCTATCCTAACTATTATATTAGTGATAGAATTAAAAGATAGGATGGCAAGCGATATTCAAGAAGAGTCAAGACCAACAAGTTCAACCTTACATATCGTGGGTGTAGGAGCTTCAGCGGGAGGTCTTGATGCATTGACCAAGTTTCTGACGACCTTTAACGAATACGACATTGACATGTGCATCGTAGTGGTGATGCATTTAAGTCCGGATTATAAAAGTCAGCTCGCTTCAATATTGGATAAGCGTTGCAAGTGGCCCGTTATTCCCGCTGAACATGGCATTAATTTAGAAGCAGGGAATATTTATGTAACGCCTCAAAACAAACAAATACAATTAGTAGACACAAATTTTCTACTTGAAGATTTAAGTCCTGAACATTCCTTCACGCCATCTATAGATAACTTTTTTATGTCCTTGGCAGAAGATAAAGGAGAAAAAGCAATCGGGATTGTGTTATCAGGTTTTGGTAAGGATGGATCTAAAGGCATACGTGCCATTCACCAACATGGTGGATTAACCATGGCACAATTACCAGAAACAGCCGAGCATCGCGACATGCCAACAGCAGCCATTGGAACCGGCAAGATCAACATGGTTATCCCTGCCGAGCGCATGTATGACGAGATTATACAGTACATCACCCATTCCGATTCAATAGAGACCAGTGCGGGCATAAACGGATCGTTGGATGCTATTTTCGGACTGTTAAAAAAACGATCGGGGACTGATTTTTCGATGTATAAGCCTTCAACAATCATGAGACGCGTCAATCATAGAATTGCCAACTTGCAGTTAGGCTCTATGATAGAATACTATGAATTGATCAAATCAAAACCAAGTGAATTGGATAATTTATTTGATACAGTCCTAATTGGCGTCACAGAATTTTTTCGAGATGCGAATGCTTTTGATCATTTGAGGGATCAACTCAAGGAATTGATCAAGGAAAAGGAACCGGGAGACAGTATCAGAATCTGGAGTGTGGGCTGTGCGACTGGCGAAGAACCTTATTCCATAGCCATTCTGCTGCATGAACTTCTAGATCATAAATCCGATCAGTTTCATATTCAGATCTTTGCTTCTGATGTAGATGATCGCGCTATCGCTTTCGGTAGAAAAGGTGTTTACAATAAGGATTCTTTAGCGAATCTTCCAGTGGAGATCATTAAAAATTATTTTGTAAAACACGATGATCTACATTATAAAATTAGTAAAGAAATAAAACAACGTGTTCTTTTCACAAAACATGATATTACCACCGATCCACCTTTTGTGAAGTTGGATTTAATTGTTTGTAGAAATTTACTTATATATTTCAACAATATCCTACAAAAGCAAACCTTTCAGATCTTTCACTATTCTTTAAGAACCAAAGGACTTCTGTTTTTAGGAAAATCAGAAAGTGTCGGTGCAGCCGATGATTTATTTTCAAAATATGGAGAAGGTAAATTATATATAAAGGCGGAATCAACTCTCAACTATCAATTGAAATTTTCAAGATTACAAATCAAAAATCAAAAATCCATTAAAAATCAGACCACTGACACAACGCGAAATATGAGCATTGCCGATGTTGCAAAAGAAACGTTGTATTACAAATTTGACAATCCTTTTGTGGTCATCAACGATACCGCGGAAATTAAGGAAGTGCATGGTAGTTTAAGACTTTACTTGGAAATCAGCCAAGGTACTATGAACGTTAACTTGCTTAAAATGGTTAACCCGGAATTGGTCACTACGGTAAAAGCGGCTTTGGCACAAGTAAAGAAAACGAACGTCATACAAACGAGTCGGCTTGTTAAATTTAAATTATATGAGCAGCAGAATTATGTAAGGATAAAAATAGTTCCTTTGATATATAGGGTCAATGAGATGCAGTTCTATCTTGTGATTTTTGAAAAAGTAGAACCAACGGAAGGTTATATTGAGCTCCAGAAAACATTGGAAACATCTGATGTGATAGATCTGCGCATTAAGGAATTGGAAGATGAATTGGCCTCTGCAAGAGAGCATCTTCAAATCTTTACCGAAGAGTTAGAGTCATCCAATGAAGAATTGCAGAGCATTAACGAGGAACTTCAGTCCTCAAACGAAGAATTAAAATCTTCAAACGAAGCGTTGGAAACGAGTAATGAAGAGTTGCAATCGTCCAATGAAGAATTAAATATAGCCAATCATGATTTGCGTCTCACCAATAATTTATTGATAGAGAAAGAACAGGAAGTTAAGTCCGAAAAGGAGATAGGTCAAAGAAATGAACTCATCTATAAAACGATTTCTGAAAACATACCTGATGGTGCTGTAGGGATTTTAAATAAAAATTTGGAGCTTGAATATTTGGCAGGCCAAGGTGTCGAAGAAGCGAATAAAAACGAGTTTATTGGCAAATATATGCCGACCCTAAATCCATCAGAGAAAGAAGCCAAGCGCATTGAGGCACTTTGTAAGGAAACGCTAAAAGGCACTTCAGGCTCTATCGAAATTAAGTTTAACAATAGATTTTACTTAATTAAAACTGTTCTTTTTAAACTTCCCGATTCTCAAGAAGATCGGATTCTGTACCTCGCTCAAGAAATAACATCCTTAAGACAAAATCAGATCATTCTTGAAACTGCCGTTAAAGCATCCAACCTAATATTGTTTGAATATAATTTTGATAAAAAAGAGTTGCAATATGATGAAACGCTCTACAAATTTCTTGAACTAAATACAAAAGTTCCCTTATCAGAAAAAGATTTTATCAAAAAAATTCATCCTGATGACGTCCAGTTTAGGATTGACGACATGAAGAATGCCAAAAAAACGGGGCAAATAAATCACGAATTAAGATTAAAACTTAAGGCGGAGATCGTTTACGTACGCATCAAAGGGCGTGTGTTGTTCAATGAAAATAAAACAGCAAAAAAAGCATATGCAACCATCTTGGATGTGACTCAAGATAAAACACTGTTACAAAAGGTGAAACAGAGCGAGGAGCGATTCAAAAAAATTGCAGACAGCGCTCCTATGACCATCTGGATTACAAATGAATCTAAAGATCTTACTTATATTAATAAAACATGGTTAGATTTTACAGGCAGTAATCTTGAAGATAACTTGGCCTATGGGTGGTTACAATTTATACATAATGAAGACAAGGATCGCATTATAAATAGTTTTCATAACGCTTTTGACAATAGAGCGCCCTACACGTTCGAATATCGAATTAAAAAATATGACAATTCGTACGAATGGTTCTTAAATCGCGGAATTCCAAAATTCAATATCAACAACGTTTTTGAAGGCTATCTCGGTTCCAATACGAATATTCATAATCAGATTGAGTTTAGCGAAGCATTAGAAGTCAACGTAAGTGCCCGAACGCGGGAAATCACAAAGGCTAACAATGAATTGATAAAATTAAACATGAACCTCGAGGAATTTGCATATATGGCGAGCCATGATTTAAAAGAACCGTTAAGAAAAATCAGAACTTTTAACTCATTAGTCGGCGACACCACAATTCCCCTTGCATTAAAAGAAAGTTATGTCGTAAGAATTGAGCATTCAGCCAAGCGGATGACCGATTTGATCGATAATATTTTAGAGTATAGTAAAATTGAGCAGAATAGCATAAAAACAACAAAAGTTCTGTTAGATCAGGTATACGCTGAAGTCATATCCGATTTGAGCATTATCATCAATGAGCAACAGGTTGAAATTACAGCTGAAAATTTAGGCAATATCAAAGGTAATCCTATTCGATTGTATCAACTATTCTCAAATATTATAAGAAACGCCATAAAATTCAATAAAAAGAAACCCATTATCGAGATAACGGCAGTGGATATCATCAGTCAAGATATTCCTAAATATTTTAACGTCAAAGATGATCAGAAGTTTAAAAGGATAACTGTAAAGGATAACGGGATAGGGCTGGATGTCAAAAAGAAAGACTACATATTTAAACCTTTCAAAAAATTAAACGCCCAAGCTGAATACACAGGTACCGGAATTGGATTGGCCATTTGCAAGCGAATTATCGATCTCCATAAAGGATACATTGATGTTGAGAGTGAGGTAGGGCAGGGGTCAAGTTTTATTATTTATTTACCCGTCTGGGAAGGTAATAAATAAGTAGAGTTGGATCGTTTATGTAATATTTCAATTTGATTGAAAGTCACTTAAATTCCTGACTTAAAGATTATTTATTTTTATTAGAAATTATAATTCATTAGTTGTTAGTTCTATTTAAAGTGACATAAACTACCAAATAGGTAGAGTTTACAAAGTCACACTTCGTTGCTTATGAGTTAACGGTTTACACATTTAAGCGGTTATTTTATAAGTAAAAATTTAAATTAGCACATGTATTACAGAAAAAAACATGGAAAAGGATTTCGTTACGTCGATGGTTCTGCAACGACAGTAAAGGATAAAGAATTGAAAGAGTGGTTTAAATCGTTGGTGATTCCTCCAGCTTGGACCGATGTCGAAATTGAGTCCAAAAAAAGCGCCAAGATTTTGGTAACAGGACGTGATGACAAGGACCGAAAGCAATATATCTACAACCCAAAATTTCGAAAAAAACAAGATCAGGCCAAATTTGACCGCATTTTAGATTTCGCTGATAAACTAGAGCATATGCGTCGAGTTACTGGCCAACATCTCCGACAGCGTAGCCTTACTAAAGAGAAAGTATTGGCATGTATGGTTCGTCTTTTAGAAGCGGCTTATTTTCGTCCCGGAAGTGATCATTACACGAAAGAAAACGAAACATATGGTCTGACCACAATGCGTCACAAACACCTTGAAATTCATGGTGACGAATTGATATTTAGTTATGTCGGCAAATCAGGGAAAGAGCAGGAGCGCCATATCATCGATAAAAAACTAGCTAAAACCGTTAAGGAAATAGATGATCTCCCAGGATACGAAATCTTTAAATTTATTGATGAAGATGGACAACGACAAGATGTAAAAAGTGAACACCTCAATGAGTATATTAGAGAGGTGATGGGCGAAGAGTTTTCTGCAAAAGATTTTAGAACGTGGTCTGGCACCGTGATTGCTGCCATGGCATTAGATGAAATTGGTGCTCTAGAGAAAAAAGACCAAAAAGCACTTGATAAAAACATCCGAAATGCGGTCATTAAAGTGAGTGAACATTTAGGAAACACACCTTCCGTAGCCCGAAGTTCCTATATTGACCCCAGAATTATTGATGAATATACAGATGGTAAAACCATTAATTTCTTTCAAAATGAAATCAATCGATTGCTTAAAAAGAATGAAAACTTATCAAGAGAAGAATTGGGTGTACTTTGCATGTTAAAGGAAAAACTTGACTAGATCACATAGGATAGAACGGAAGTTAAGTACCGTTCAATTATAATTTTTTTTTATATCATATGGCTTCGGACCACTATTTGAGGTAAAAAGAGGAGGTCTCTTCGGTATCAGTTAATTGACATAAACGATCGTATTGTGTGAGATCTCATCTTATTTTAAAAATTGCGGAAAATAAAAGGAATCGCAGTCGCGTGAGTCTATCAAAAGTTTACCTGTGAATCGATTTGATAGTTTAATATGACGCCAAAAAAAAGCCTTTCAAAAATTCGAAAGGCTTTTC
>JBBSOJ010000070.1:0-13125 GCA_038259855.1 Flavobacteriales bacterium | reverse complement strand
GCCTTTTTAGGTCATCGTTGGTATGAAACTTGATGGCCGGCTTTACACGCAATTTGGTTCGAAATTGGTTTTCAATGTCTTTGAGCAAAGCATCTGATGGATTTTCAGAGGCTACCTTTATAACAATGTCATCAGTATCAATCTCATTTTTGCTTATTTCGATGACGAAATTGTCAATGCCCTTAAAATGATTCAAAACATTTAACATCGCTGGTGGGTACAGGGTCGTGCCTTTATATTTTATCATTTGTTGCTTGCGACCAATGACAGGACTCAAACGAAGTGAATTTCGTCCGCAAGGACATGCCTCGGTATGCGCTTGTACCATGTCTCCTGTTTTAAATCGTAATAATGGCATTCCTTCCACGCCCAATGTGGTGATCGTCAGTTCGCCCACCTCGCCATCGCTTAATTGACAATCGTTGTCATCCAAAATTTCAACAAGAATCAATTCAGGATGGTGGTGGCCACCTTGTTGCGATGCACATTCCGTAAAGGCGGTACTCATTTCGGTGGATGCGTAGGTTGAGTATAAGCTAATATTCCAATGGTCCTGGATTTTCTGACCTAGTGTATTCAATGAAAAATCGTTATTTCGTATTTGTTCGCCAATGCATATAACACCTTTAATGTGATATGCTTCCAAATCGATGTCATTCTTTTGAGCATAATCAATCATCTTTAACAAAAAAGAAGGCACACCAATTAAATACGTTGGTTTGAACTTTTGAATGGAATCCCATTGCAGTTCTGGAACGCCAGCACCAACGCGGATAATGCCCGCACCAAGTTGCCGAGCGCCTAGAAAATACGCCAATCCTGCCATAAACCGTCGGTCCATAGTGGTCATCAATTGTATGGTGTCTTGCTCTGTAATCCCTGCACAGGCCAATGAAATAGCTTCGTTATAAGCCAAACGATCCAAATCTTTATCGGTCAAGCCAAATGTTATGGGGTCTCCTAAAGTCCCAGACGTCGTAACATAATCGATAATCTTGTGTTTAGGTACACATAAAAAGTCATCATTGTACCGTTGTAAATCATCTTTGGAAGTTGTTGGGAGTTTTGATACATCCTCCAAAGTTTTGATGTCAGAAATAGAAATGTCATTTGTTTTGAAAAGCCGTTGATAATAGCGTGACTTATCAGCGAGGTATTGAAGCGTTTCTTTCAATTTCACCTCTTGAAAAGACTTTATTTCAGTTATTGATTTTAACTCTATCTCTGGAATCATCGCTTTGCTTTTCGTTTGGAGGTCTTGATGAATTTAAGCACTTCTTGTTCATCAACTAGAGTGGTCACTTCTTTGGTCATTGCCAATTCAAAATTTTTCAAGGCTTTTTTATATTCTTTACGTTCAAACTGATATTTTCCAGCCAAAAAATAAGCCTTCCAATACTCCGGATTGAGTTGTATTAAAGTGTCGAGCTCATTGGTAGCTATGGGTTTTTCGGTTTTAATGGCGTTTTCAATCTTCTGCTCTAAAACGCGGTATAATTCGTAATTTTTAAAAGCTTCCGATCGGACAAAATCATCTTCCGCAATATTGAAGTCGGCATCCGAAACAGTACTTTTGGACGGTCGGTTAGCTCGATTGGAAAATACATCATTTAAGTCATAAGATACAAATTCTCCCAACTGATATGGACTTGAAGAAACCCATACTTTTAATTCTTCAGGTTGAAAAACAATGCCATGATGCGCCAGAAGTTGGTTGATAGCTTTTTCGTTCCCATAACCAATCACAGAATCGTTCAAGCCTTTTGTGTTTCTTAAAATACCAACAGCTTCCGTTGGATTTAATTTATCTACACGTGAAACCAACTCGGTCATGCGCTCATAGCGATATTCGGAATGGCTTTCTTCAATCGCTTTTAGATTCCGCTTGTCATCACTATAGGCGTCACTCTGAAAATGGTTCGAGCATATCAGTTGATTGCTATTTTCAACCTCGTAAACACCAAATTTTTTTGGAGACACTTCAATCAAAACTGCTTTTTTATCGATGGCGCTTCCTACCATAATCGCTTCAGAAACAAAAACTTCGCGTTTTTTGGCAATGGTGATTGCTTCCTCAATAGTGGAGGCATACTGCAAAATTTCACGCGTCACAATTGAAATGGGTGTTTTTGCGACCAAAGGAATTTTCGATTTACCAGCATTGATAGTCACTGTTAAACCCTTTTCATTCATGCCAGATACGACCCCAATAAATCCTGGCCAAGTCACTGACATAAATTGATAGCCATCTTCAGGATTGATGAATGCAATGATTTTATTTTCGGCAAATGCATCACCTGCATAAAAATCAAAATTGCGTCCTATGAGCAATTTGCCATCGACCGTTTTATCATCCCAAGCCGCAAACGATGTACAGCCAACCAGCATCAAATCAGACAAGGCGTGCCCGATGTCGTGTGCGCCATGAAGATATAAGGCACGTAAATACGGTGTTGCTATATAATCAAAATCATCAGACATGAAGTGGGATGTCCCATAAATTTCCGCTTTAAACTCATTGGGTACATGCTGATACATCTTTCGATTGTACCAAGACAAAAACCTTCGTAAAAATTTTTGTCTGCTTTCCGATGGCACAAGATCGCCGATTTTATCAAAAAACACTTTTTCTTGGTGGTACATCAACGGTTGTGTCAACAGACCGGTGGTAAGGCCAATTTCTAACGGATCGCCTTCTACATATAACTCCCAAAGGCCTTGTTTGTTTTTGGTCAAAAAGCTGTTTCCAACATAGAAAGTAGAGTCATTTATGGCTGTTTTTTCAGGAATCTTTGCATTAAAATCAGTGACTTCAGGAATGTTGTTGAGGGATTTATTGATGCCACAGGAAACCAGAGACAATCCAATAAACCAACAAAAGAACAATTTAAAAATGTAGGTTTTTTTACGCACCTTTATGTTCTTTGTAATAGTTACGATTTAAGCGCTTTACCATAGTTTCTTCTTTATAATCTACCCAATCTTGACCAAATATGCGACGCATCAAATTTTCAAAAGTTCGCATAAAGAGGATGTTTTTAAACAATTCCCCCAAATGGGAAATGCTTCGTGGAAATGCGCGCAAGGTGATGGAAAATCCACCATCGTCATAAGTAATATAGTGCCAATAGCCACTTGGCATATACAGGGCATCACCATGCTTCATGGTAACGGAAATGCCTTCCGCTTGATGCAAAACAGGATACTTCTCAAAATCTGGTGCATCCATATCGATGGTTTCAAGATTATGGACTGTGAAGGGCACTTTGTAAAGATTTTTGGCCTGGTCTGGTGCAAATAACGTGACTTGTTTGGTGCCATGAAAATGGACGTGCAGTAAATCTGCCAAATCCATATCGTAATGTGCCAAGACTTTTGACCCTTTCCCACCAAAGAACATGACCGGTAATTTTTTAAAAAACTTCAATCCGATGTCTGGATAGTTAAAATCCTTTAGGAGTTCAGGCATTTTCTGAAGTACGTTGAAAAAAAACATCCTCAAATCCGTGGGTTGGGTTTTGAGAATATCAATATAGTCTGTCAACTTCAATTTTTTTGCAGGAACGACAGAATTTTTTCGGCCTTTTGTAGGCTCGTTATTGTATAAAGGTACAATCTGGTCTCCCGCTAAACTTTGAATGTAATCTAGGTTCCATTTTTTATATGCAGGCCAGTCTTTGGTCAAATCTTCAATCAACACTGGTTTTTGAGGCTTGTAATAGTGCTCCATAAAATCCGCTTTGCTGATGGATTTAATACGCTCTATTGGGATGGTTTTTATTTTGCCCATGTTACAAATCCTTTTTATCAAAAATAAGAAGTTTATACAATACTGGTTGGATTGTAAACGTAATTAACATGGCGGTCAGTATTCCGATCATAGAAACAATGGAAATCGAATACAACGCGGGATGTTTTGCAAAAATCAAAACACCGATCCCTAAAATAGTTGTAATAACGGATAGCAATACAGAGGTTTTATGTGTGGTCAAAACAGGTTGGCCATGGCGATTTGTCCTTAACAATCCGTTGGTCATAAAAATGCTGTAATCGACGCCTAGTCCAAAGATAAATGAGGAAATTAAAATACTGAAAATATTGAATTCCATTTTAAAAAGCCCCATAATACCTATGGTGATCAACCACGTCATCGCAATGGGGAGTACGGTAACCAAGGTCAACTTCCAGTTTCTATAAAATAGGAATAACAAAACAAAAATCACCACAAAACAATACACGATAAGATTATTAAAGTCGGTTTTTAAGTTTCCGAGCAGCGTTTCGTTGATGTTCTGCCGATCAATGACCATAGTCTGTTTTGAATTTTTAAATTGATTCTTAACATTGGATATTTGGTTGTCAGTTACCTTTACAATGGAGGTAATCGTGTGAAAACCGTCTTTCGAAGCTATAAAATCTTGTGTAGGAATCGTGCTGATGGTTTGAAACGCTTCCAGTGAAACCGGTTCAAAATTAGTATCTAAAAGGGAATAAAATTCTTGGAATGTCTTGGTTTTAAAGCCAAATTTCTGTCCGCTTTCAATCAATTGGGTTTTGGTTAGATCGACTTTATCAGGTGACCAAAACGTTTTCCAAACATCAATTTTTTCTTGTTGTGTTTTTTTGGAAGTTACCAAAGCGCCAACAGAATTGAATCCAATGATATTTTGTTGTGAATCCAACTTATTTAAGAGACTAAAAACCGTATCATTTTCCTCCAACGCATCTTGTATCGACTTTCCATAAGCAATAACATAAAGTGATTTTGAGGTTTCATTTGTCAGATTGTTGAGTTGTGCTTCGGCATCTTTTAAATGTTGAGGTTCATAATTAAGTTTAGAAATATCGTTATTGAAACTCACATGGCCATACGTAAAAGCACTCACACTAATTAAAAGAATTATACCACCAATGATGACTTTATTGGTATGAAACGGATATCGTGCAATCCTGTCAATGAACGTTGTTTTTCGTTCTGATTTGACGGTTTCAGCTTTATAAACTTGAGGTATGAAGATCAAAGCAAACACAGAGGCGCCTAAAACGCTCATCGCTGCAAAAATCCCCAAATCCTGCAACGCTTGCGAATCAATAAACAATAAACACAGGAACGCTAAAGCTGTCGTTACACTGCTCATCAAAATAGGTTTCGCAACATCATCATAAAGCGTATCGATAGTATCGTTGTTGCGAATATGGGTCAACACGTGCAATGAATAGTCTAGAGTCACGCCCAATAGAACCGCGCCAATCCCCAATGATATGGCGGAAATATCAACTCTAATTACGGATAACACGGCCATAGCAAACAGCCCTCCAAAAACGGTAGGGACCATCAATAGGATTGGTATGGTCAGTTTACGATAGAAAAACACAAAAAGCACAAGTAAAATCACCAAAGCAATCGTCACCGTTAACTGAATGTCTTTTTTAATCTGTTGTGCATTTGCAACAGCAATTAAGGTGCCGCCAAAAAGTTGACTTTCAATGTTCTCCTGATATACTTTATTTAAATCGTTCTGAAATTGGTAGAGTTGTTCCGTGAAAATTTCGTTTTTATCCGTTTCGCTTGATTTGTGTTTTGGTGTGATAAATAGCAGTAAATTTTTCCCGTTTTTACTGACAAGAAAACCGTCTTTTAGTTCAAATGTATCCTTAAAACCCAAAGCTTTGAGGTTTTTCAATCCCATAATTGAAATGCCAAGTGGGTCTTTAACGATGGTTTTTTTAGCGATCAACCCAGATGGAGATGCTAAAATTTTATAATTGGATTCGGTCAACGCGTCAATCGAATCTTTTTGAAGCTTATTTGATATGGATCTATAATCCGTTTCTGATAGAAATAAAGGCGCATTATCAAACACGAAATCCAAAGTTTCAAAAATGCTTTCATCTTCCACCTTACCTTGAATGTCTTTAATATAGTCAGAAGAATTTGAATTCAAACTATCCAAAAACTGTTGCGCATAATCTGTCAAATCTTCTATAGAGCCCCCATTTTTTCTCTGAATATTGACGATAATTTTATCGCTGAATTGGGCGGTGTTCAATACCTTTTGTAGCTGTTCATTATCCGAATTGGAGGGAATTAATTTAGAAACATCTTCATCAAATTGAATTCGGGATGCCACCCAAATAAGTCCAACAAATAACAGCATGAGCAGCATTGCAAAGAGACCCTTACGCTTTTCGATGGAATGATATGTGCTATTGAAAAAATCAATCATGGGCCACAACGTTGTTTCTGTCCAAAATAGATAACACTACATAGCTTAAAACACCAAAAATCACCGCGCAACAGATGGATAACGTTAGGCTTCCTATGAGATAGGATTTTAGGTGTTGAACCATATTAAAGTCATCCATTATGGTGCTTAATGTATAGGGTGTCTCAATACCTAACACCCAATTACCGGTTTGAAGACTCAAAAGTAAGATGAGCGGAATAAAAGGCGGCAAGCTGATATTGGAAAATGCAAAGGAAATAACTTTATTCAATTTAAAAAATAGCGCCAAGAAAACAACAAGAATCGTTTGAAATCCCCAAAACGGCGATAAGCCTATAAAAATACCGAGCGCAATCGAGAATGCTTTCTTTTTTGGCGAATCATGGTGTTTTAAGAAATCTTCAACAATGAACTGCTTAAGGCCTTTTTTTTTTAAGTTTCTGAAAAAATTCCGAGGTGTGATGTAGAAGAGACGCACCAATAAAAACCATATATACAGGACGACCATTCGGGCAATATCCATGAAAGGACGAAAGTGAGATACGCGTTCTTTCATATCATACAACACGTGGATCGGCACATGCACAATCTCTGCGCCCGACCAGAATGATTTGACAATTGCTTCAATTTCAAATTCAAACTTTTTGGTGGATCGCATAAACCGAATATCCTTCATAAATTTGATGGGGTATAAACGAAAACCCGATTGCGAATCTTTGAGTTTCAATCCCGTAGCGGCCTTCATCCAGAATGTGGACACACGATTTCCTTTGGCGCTTCTTGCCAAGACATCAGCTTCATCCATATTTCGGTCGCCAATGATAAGAATATTCTTATGTTCGGATCGCTCCAAGGCTTCAATAAAATTCGGAATATCTTTAGGAAAATGCTGGCCATCAGTATCCAACGTAATGGCATACTCAAATCCTTGGGATACCGCATGTTTAAAACCGATTTTTAAGGCGTGCCCTTTGCCCATGTTTTTGGGTTGGTGGAGTTGAATGATCTGGGGATAATGAGCCAAAATATCTTTGGTTTCATCAGTTGAACCATCGTTTACAAGAATGATATCAGACGTATACACCAAAATACCATCAAGTACTCGCTGTAATGTTTTTGGGTTGTTATAGGTTGGTAAAACCACACAACAGCGATGGATTTTTAATTTGGATGTGATGTCGGCAGATTGCATTCCGGACGGTTCATTGCGATTAAGTCTGTACAAATGTAACATTACATTTCAATACCGACCTTCCATCTGTGAAAGTTGTACTGTTTTTCACATGCAAGCTGTTTCCATCCATCGCGAAACTGATATTAAAAACAAGAGCAGACTGTTCGTTAGGATTGACTAAATTCAAAAATTTAATTTGAGAAGAAGACCGTAATTGAAGCGATTGGGAAAGATGTAGTTCTAATCCGTTTTTAATGATTTGAAGCATGGCAACCCCAGGCGTCACTGGGAACTCTGGAAAATGACCTTTGAAAATGTCGTGATCCACGTTAAGTGCAACCGCCATTTCGAAGGAATGCTCATCGATTGGTTTTAGATGTTGAACGCTATAAAAGTCCTCTAACAACATGCTTAAATTTTAAACTCCGAATCTGAAATGTCGCCGTTCAATTGTTTGTTTTTGAATTCAATCAAAGTAAAGTCGTCATTGGGTTCAATAAGTTTTACTTGACGGACTTGGGTAGAATCTTTGTCAAATGTCAATTCAAAGGATGCTATAAACTTTTTTAGGCGCTTATCTTTTGGAATGAATGTTACCAAATAATCGGTTCCAACTTTCAAATAAGAAATATCAAACTGTGCGACATCAAACATATCGCCTTTGATGCTATTGACGATCAATGTGTTCAGACTTCGAAACATCCGATTGGAACTTAAATCCATTTCAGTTTTTTTGCCTTCATTATTGACCAACAATGTATCGTCTTTAAAAATAGCGCTATTTTTATAAGGTTTCAAATAATCCCATTTGACGGAATTTGGCGATTTAAATGTTAGCTTTCCTTCAGAAATAATGACGTTATCCAAAACACTTAAGTGCTTCGTCTGTGTAAAATCGCTTTGGATGCTTTTGATACTCTGTGCGGTTTTTTGGACCTTTTTCTTAAACGTTAGCTGTTCGGCATTGGAAAGTACGGTTTGAGAATAGCTAGAAAAAGCCATACTCAAAAAGCTAAAAAATAAAAAATAATAAACTTTATTCATCTAACAAATCAGTAACAGTTACCGTTTTATAATCGTTGTTTTTGAGAAATTGCAACAACTGTTCCAATATGATACTGCTGTTTTTATGAGTGTCATGCAGTAAAATGATGGCCCCAGGTTGTACACGTTTTGTGATACGTTGGTGAACATTTTTTGGATGACTGATGACCGTGTCAAAAGACCGAATATTCCAACCGATCACGTTGTGTTTTGTAAGTTTAATAGCTTTCGCTAGATTGGGTGTCGTCACCCCAAAAGGCGGCCGGAACAGCCTTGATTTTTGTCCGGTATGTGTTTCAATCAAGGCATCAGTAGCTTCTAACTCGGACAGCCATTGGTTCATTTTATTAAAATCAATTGTGTTTTTATGAGAATACGAATGATTTCCAATTTCGTGACCGGCGTTTACAATTGATTTTACAAGCTCTGGATAGGCTTCAATATGCTTACCTATGCAGAAAAATGTGGCCTTGGCATCGTGACTTTTAA
The DNA here is from genome assembly GCA_038259855.1 of Flavobacteriales bacterium. GTDB lineage: Bacteria > Bacteroidota > Bacteroidia > Flavobacteriales > Flavobacteriaceae > JBPOFM01. The sequence continues at coordinate 4,191 of JBBSOJ010000070.1, read as the reverse complement.
GTAATTCCAAAATAAGGGGCGTCACTTCCGGATTCGGGCCATCATCGAACGTAATGGCGATTCTTTTGTCCGATACAGCTCCTGACGTTATGGATTTTAAATGAAAATTCCAGCTCATTGAGAAAGAACCAATCATCGTTACCATGAAAAAACCTAAAAAGAGCAATCCGTACCATATAAACGGTACCTGAAAAAACAGCATTACGATGATAGCGACAGCAAAAGTGAGTTGAATAAATTTAAAATTTGTCATTTTCGTATTAATATGAAGCTATGATCACGGCCTTTAAATTGATTATATAAAAGTAAGGTTTTAATCTCTTTTGAATTTGCTTTGTTTTGAATCCAATCGTAAGGAATGCTATCGGATTTTAGAATCTGGTAAGCCAGAAACAATCCGAAAGCGGAGGCGGTATAAAACTCTCCAGACCACTTTTTATAAGCTATATGTGGGATTGATCCGGGGAACACTGATGTCAATGCCTCGTAATAATCATCATAGTGGTCGCCATTAGTTCCTAAAACAAGGCCATCAATATCAGATACAGTGAGATTATTTTGGTTTAGAAATCGAAGAATCCTTTCATTAATGGAATTTTTTGAAAGATGGCTAAAACTTTGGAGATCCATCAATTCAATACTTTCTGGTTTAGGGACGGTAGAAAGCACAAAAAACGAAGCACCTTCACTGAAAGGGACGTTAATTCCGTTGGCGGTTTTATCTTCCATCATTCGAACGGCATCAATAATGTCCCTTCCCAATTCATCCACGGCACCAACCAATAGGGTGTTTGCTTCAGCTTGCTGCAATAGTAATTGTGCATCAAGCAGCGCAGATTCAAACGACAAAGCACCATGCACATAGGTATTATTATAGGCATGACATTTTAGAACCAAAGCAATTTGAGCGCCAACGGTATTATGTGTGGATTGAATAAATGCAGTTGGTGTTAAAAAATCTTCACCACTATCGATGATGGCGTTCAAAAATGTTTCGGTATCCTCGATACAGCCCATACCTGAACCAACCAAAATGGCGTCGGGCTGTTCTAGGCTTGCTAATTGAAGTGCTCTTGACGCGGCTGTAACGCCCATCTTTACCCCTGTGGCCATCCTGCGTAGTGCCATTGGCGCTATAAATTGTTTAAATTCAGGATAAATGGCTTGGTTCTTCTTGCCTGAAAGGGATGTCAATTTCAACTCCGATATCGTGCTCTCAAATGTATTTTGAGAAGAAATAGAAACAGCGCTATGGATATAACATCGCTTCATGTTTTGGAAAATATCAAAGTAGAACAATTACCGCCAAAACCAAACGAATTAGACAGCACATGGTGAATTTTTTTATCTTTTAAGGTCCCTACAGGAATCAATCCAGTTTCTGGAATCATGGTCTTAAAATTCAAATTCGGGAGTGCTTTCTGTTCCTGAAGTGCCAAGACAGAAAACACGGCCTCAACCGCTCCTGCCGCTGCCAAAGTATGACCGGTGAACGCTTTTGTGGAGCTAAAATCAGGGATTGTAGTGCCAAATATCCGCTGTAACGCAACACTTTCCGAGGCATCATTGTTTAAGGTTGCCGTACCGTGTGCGTTGATATAGTCGATTTCCAAGGCTTTCAAGCCTGAAACATCCAATGCCTTTTTCATCGCTAGATACGCACCTTCCCCAGTGGCAGAAGAAGCAGTTTGATGGAACGCATCATTGGCATTTCCATATCCGGAAAGTCTTGCCAACACTTTTTTAGTGCCGTTCTTGACCAAGGAATCTGATTCCAACACCAAATACGCGGCCGCCTCACCAAGATTTAGGCCTTTTCTATTGGCATCGAATGGTGCACAGGTCTCGTCAGAAAGAATCATGAGCGTTTTAAATCCGTTGATGGTAAATTTTGATAAAGCATCCGTACCTCCGACAATGACACGGTCTAGTTTGCCAGAAATAATCATACGAGCGCCAAGCATAATGGCATTAGCGGCAGAAGAACAGGCCGTACTGATGGTGGTAACAAAATCTGTAATTCCCAGAGCATCGGCGATTTTTTGAGTGCCGTCACCTAAATGATGACTCGCTATGTATTTTTGAGCTTCAGCATGTGTCTTGAAATCTTTGAAATGCCGTTCGGTCATATCCATTCCACCAACGGAAGTGGCAGATATAAAACCTGTTTTGATAGAAGTATCGGTTAAATTTATTTCAGAAACGGCCTGTTGCGCGGCAATCAGTCCCAGTAATGTTGTTCTTGTGAAATTATTGGTTGATGGTAATTTTAGAAATTCGATGAGCTGTTGATTGGTTTGATGAATTTCTCCTACTTTAATTTTAGAAGCATGTTTTGAGTCGATGTGGTGCAACTCACCAATACCACAAATTGAAGATAATAATGCTTTTTTGTTAGAGTCGAGGTCGTTACCAATGGCAGAGATAATTCCCATACCGGTAATGGCGACTCCCTTTTGCTGGATTTTATTTCGACCTATGTACGTCAATATATGCGGCTAATACCGAAATGGATTTAAAGATGTCCTTGCCTTCGTTCGGATCTTTTAACTGAATTCCGAAGTCTTTATCGAGCATTACAATAAGTTCTAAAGCGTCAATGGAGTCAAGTCCCAATCCATCACCAAAAAGAGGATCGTCGTCATCAATATCTGCAATAGTCAAATCATCGAGGTTTAATATCTCTATGATTTTTTCTTTGAGCTCTATTTTAAGTTCTGTCATTTGGGGCCTTCTATTTTGAATGGTATAATCGGTCAATCTCTTTAGGAAGATGCGCAAAATTACCATTTTCTGACACTAAATATAAAAAAGCGTCATAATTATTGTCTTCAAAATTGACCCATCCACAGAGCGCCTTATCTGCTTTATTGTTTTTGAGCAGGTAATCAGCATTAATGTGTAAATGACCTGCATTGAATTGTTCGAGAACCAAAAATGTATTTTCGGAATGCAACTGATGCCGAATGCTAATTTCACCCATGCATATATTCGGTAAGGTATAGACAAAAACTGAAGGACTTGGAAAATACCTTGTTTTATCAGAGATTGAACGCTGGTGTTTTCGATCAGTCTTAAGGCTAGATGACTTATTAGAAAACACAAGAGCGACATTATTGGAATGATCAGTTGCCTTTAACAAAATATCTGCCGCTAAAAAAGCCAACTTACTCAAATCGTCCATTTTGAAAAATTTCGGATACTCGGTTTTTAGATGAAGCGCTGCAGATTTAAAAAATTTAGAAACATCCGTATCATCATTTTTGAAGATAGTTTGTCCATTCAACGAAATGGTTTCACGCTTGATGTGGCAATAAGATTCTATAAAATAATTAGTTGTCATTTAAAATTATACTGCATGATTTGAGTTGAACATGGCCTTTCAAACGTTGACTTTTTTAAAAAGTGCCGCCGTGTTGCAACCTCCAAATCCGGAAGCTGTTTTGAGAAAGATATGTAAGTCTTTTTTGCGGGTCTCTTTAATAATGTTTATTGATTTTGAAACCCCCAAGGTGTCAAAACCTGCTGAAGCATACAAGGTATTTCGATGCATTGAATGCATTCCTATAATGGTTTCCACTAATCCTGAAGCTCCCAATGTATGTCCAAAATAGCCTTTCAAACTATTTGTAGGGATATCTTGAAGACCTAACCGGTTGAAGGCGATCGCCTCCATTTCATCATTGAATTCTGTAGCGGTCCCGTGAGCGGATATAAAATCGAGTTGCTCAATGGTCAAATCGGCGTCCAACATGGCTTTTGAGATGCTTCTATATAACCCCTCGCCAGTTCGGGAAGGTCCTGAAATATGATTGGCATCATTATGGGTCGAATCTGAAAGCAATTGCACCGATTCGGCTGCCAACTTATGTTTGTCGGAAGTCACCAATACTGCAGCAGCAACTTCTCCGAGATTAACTCCAGATCTATTTTTTGAATAGGGTTGACAGGGCGCGGCGCTCAAAGCTTGAAAGGAATTAAATCCTGAAATTACAAATTCAGAAACCAAATCGCACTTACAATAAAAACATGGTCATAAATTGCTTGTTGAATATAACGATTGGCTACAGAAATCGCCAGTAGACCGGAAACACAGGCATTTGAAACTATAATGGCATCGTTCTTAAAGCCGAAATAGGTTTTGATAACCATCCCCAGCTCACTTAAGTAAGCGCGCTTATCTGGGAATTT
>JBBSOJ010000069.1:0-13192 GCA_038259855.1 Flavobacteriales bacterium | reverse complement strand
GGTCCAAATACCGCTCTGTGTAAAAAAGCTCCAATAATAATAAAAAGGCTTTGTGTTGTAACTGTGCCAATTATTTGTCTCGCGTGTGGCAATAGCTTCAAACGTTAAAGGATCTTGCATTCGTACATACAAAAACCACCAACCACCGACGATCAGTGCCAAAAGGATGCATCCGATTAGTGGTAGAATCTTCGATGTTTTTTTCTTCAGTTCAAAAATAAAACCATACGCTATTAGAAAAGGTAGTAGCAAAGCATATAATGAAATAGGGCCTTTGCTTAAGATAGAACAGCCAATGAAAAACCCGGCGAACAAAACATTCATTCCGTACTCATTGTCTTTCTTGAATACTTGGAATAAATGATAAATCCCAACGAGCATGAATCCATGTGTAAAGATGTCCCATGGTGCTTCCAATGTAATACCAATGATGTAAAATGACGTCACTATAATAAGTCCATTGATAAAACTATGAATGTTGTTGTTTACTAATCTGTTTGATAAGAGGTAAGTGAAAACCCCAATAATTCCCACAAATAAAATGGTTGGAAACCGAAAGGCAATTAGATTTTTAATTCCAAACATCCATCCGAATAAAGCGGTAATCCAAGATGGTAACGGCGGTTTTTCGTATCGTGGCTCACCATTCATCGTAGTTAACATCCAATTGCCATCGGTAATCATTTCTCTAGCGGTAACAAAATTACGAGCTTCCATAATGCTTACGGGGACACTATCAATACTAAAAGCAAGCATGATTAGCACCAGTATCAATAGCGATACAATGGGTTTAGAGGTCAGTAGTTTCAACATTACTTTTTTGAATTAAATAAAGATTTCTAGAGTAGATGATGGTCCCCAGACCATGGCCGACAAATAGAACCGGATCTTGTCTGAATATCGCATAGGTAAGAATTAAAACGGCTCCTAACAAACTAAGCAACCAAAAACCGAAAGGCAAAGCAGATACCTTTTTACGTTCAGAATATAGCCATTGGTAAATGAACCTAAACGTAAAAATGACTTGGGAAACAATCCCTAATATGAGCAACCAAAAAGGAATGTCTTCATTCTTAAATAGCAGATTCACATCAATTTTGTTGTTGTTGTAATAAAATATAACAATTAACGAAGGAACCAAGAGGAGTAGCCATTGAATGGCTTTAGGAACTTTTTGCCACTGTCCCTGCAATTGTAAGTTTCGGATGTATATAAAATAGGTTAGTCCTTGACCCAACATAATTGCGAAATCCTGACGAAGATAACCGTAGATAAAGAGTAAAAAGGACGCCACCAGACTTAACGTCCAAAAAGTTGTAGGTGTAATGATTTTTTTGTGCTTCTCTGAAACAATCCATTGTATAACCAATCTCGATGAAAACAAGAGTTGCGCTATAAATCCAACACCGAAAATGACATAATCATTCATGTGCTTTTTTTACTGACAGAATAATTAATGTATTTTTTCTTCATCCAGAGATAAGCGAAACAATCGGCCAAAGGACCCAATAAGCGATTCCAAACCCCGAAATTGGCAGTGCCTGCGATTCTGGGAAAGTGGCTGACAGGTACTTGAATCACCTTACCTTCTTGGAGTAAAATCATGGCGGGTAAGAAGCGATGCAATCCTTTAAACATAGGAATGCGTTTAGCATAGTCTGAACGAATGATCTTTAAGGGACATCCTGTATCATCCATCCCGTCATGGGTAAAAGCACGGCGAATACCATTTGCAATCTTCGATGACATATTCTTAACAAAAGAATCCTTTCGTTCAGATCTTACGCCCGTAACCAAATGATATTCATCTATATAATCCAATAAATTGTTGAAATCAGAAGGGGAAGTCTGCAAATCAGAATCAATATACCCAACTAATTCGGTGTCTACATAATCAAATCCCGCTTTTATAGCGGCGCTCAAACCTCTGTTTTGACCAAAACTTATATAACTGAAAACATCATTTCTGGCACATATGACTTCTATTAAATGTTGGCTGGTATCTTTAGAGCCATCGTTTACAAAAAGAATTTTGGTGGGTACTTTGGCGATGGCCACGTAGTTAAGAAGCTCGGTTTCTACACGTTCCAGATTGTCTTCTTCGTTGTACAAAGGCACAACAATAGTGAGCTTATAGATCATTCGGACAAGATTAGTTGTTGCAAAAATATTCTTTTTTAGTTGAATGGATAAAAAACGCCGATAATTCTATTAAAAAAGATACTAACTTGCACAGATATTGTTAAATCAATAATCCATGAAGATATTAGTCACAGGTGCAGCAGGTTTTATCGGAAGTCACACATCAGAACGTTTGAAGAGCTTGGGACACGAAGTTGTAGGTGTAGACAATTTTTCACCATATTATGATGTAAAACTAAAAGAGCTTAATGCCAAATCCTTATCTGATAAAGGCATTCACATCATACATCATGATTTGAGGTCGGACAACCTTATCACTGTATTGCCGTTGGACGTTGACTATATTTTTCATTTTGCTGCACAACCAGGTATTTCAACTACCTCGACGTTTGAAGATTATTTTACCAACAACATCATCGCTACCAAACATTTAATTGACTACGCATTGGCTTGCGAGCATCTTAAATTGTTTGTCAATATTGGAACCTCTTCCATTTATGGATTGGAAGCGACATTCCCTGAAACGTTCGCTCCACGACCTGCATCTCATTATGGTGTCACAAAATTGGCAGCAGAACAACTTGTGTTGCAAAAAAGTCGAGAGGTGAAGTTTAAATCCTGCAGTTTGCGTTTGTATTCTGTCATTGGACCTAGGGAACGACCTGAAAAAATGTATACCAAGTTGATTACATTAGGTTTAAAAGATGAATCATTTCCATTATTTGAAGGAAGCGATACTCATTTAAGGAGCTTTACTTATGTCGGTGATATTGTCGATGGCATCGTAAGCGTTATTGGCAGGGACATGGAAGTTGATGGCGAAATCTTCAATCTTGGGACCGAGGTAGAACATACGACCCAAGATGGTATCGAAGCGGTGGAACAGGTGCTTGGTAAAAAAATCAAGATCGATGTTATTAATAAGAGGACCGGCGATCAACTTCGTACCAAAGCAGATATTGATAAAGCTCGTAAAATATTAGACTATGACCCCAAAACAACACTTCTGGAAGGTGTCAAAGCGCAGGTAGCCTGGTATAAAGAGAATTTTAAATAGTTTTATACAAAAGCACTATAACCTGTGATTGCACGGCCAACAATAAGTGTGTTGATTTCTTTTGTGCCTTCGTAAGAATAAATCGCTTCGGCATCGGCGACAAACCTCGCCACGTTATATTCCAATAAAATGCCATTGCCTCCCATAACTTCACGCGCCTGACTCACGACATCTCTTGTTCGCATAGAGCAAAATACTTTGGCCAATGAGGCGTGCTCATCCGTAAGTAAGCCTTGATCTTGAAGTTCAGAAAGGCGGTACACCATTGTTTTCATAGCGGTTAGATTACAGAGCATTTCTACAAGATGATTCTGTATTAATTGAAATTTTGCAATGGGTTTACCAAATTGCTCACGTTTCTTGCTGTATTTCAGTGCATTTTCATAAGCGCCTCTAGCACAACCAACGGCCTGCCAAGCAACACCGGCTCTCGTCATTCTTAAAACTTTGGCGGTGTCTCTAAAAGAATTCGCATTTTGCAATCGATCGCTCTCAGATATTCGGCAATCTTTCAAGGTAATGATGGCATTCTGCACTATTCTCAAGGCCATTTTATCTTCCATTTTTTCGGTGGAAAATCCTGGAGTATCCTTTCGTACTAAAAACCCTTTTACTTTATTGGTAATTTCCTCTCTTGCCCAAATAATGGTAACATCCGCGAAGGTTGCATTGCCAATCCATTTCTTCTGACCGTTCAAAATCCATTCATCACCTTCTATTCTGCAGGTTGTTTCCATGCCACCAGACACTCCGCTGCCAACATTGGGCTCTGTCAATCCAAAGGCTCCTATCAATTCCATTTTTTGCATTTTTGGAAGCCAATATTGTTTCTGCTCTTCGCTTCCACACAGGTATATCGAGCCCATCGCCAAGCCGCTATGAACTCCAAAAAATGTAGAAATTGACACATCAACACGGGCCAATTCTTCTGCAATAATGCCTTCCATAATGAAGGGCAGATCAGGACATCCATATCCTTTATAAGCCACACCGCAAATATTGAGTGACGCCATTTTAGGGATGATGTCCATCGGGAACTGTGCCTTCTTCCAATAATCATTTGCAATGGGCTGTACTTCAGTTTCCATAAAATTGCGAACTTTCATCTGAATGGAGCGTTGTTCTTGGGTCAATTTTAAATCCATATCATAAAAATCTCCGTCGATAGGAGGGAGTTGATGCTGACCTTTTTTTGACTTTTCGGTCAACATTTTCATGAGCCCATTTAATTGTTTTTCATCCAACTCACCAACAGTCTTCATGATTTTTGGTAGATCAATTTTTTGCGAAATCTCTCCCAATTCCTTAAAATCCACTTCTTTCATTAAATGGATCATGGATTTGATTTTATTGAATAATTGCATAGCCCTAATTAATTTTGATTAGAATATGAAAAGTTAGCAATTTTTATGACAAGACCGCGATATGACGACAATATTAATAGTGTCATAAAGTGTAAAGAGTTCTAAAAAGATTTTATAATTGTTGCAAAAGAGTACGGGAGATTATACCATTCTCAACAGTAATTCAGCAGCAATAAAAGGGGAGGTTGTTCCATTTTCAATAAGACGCAACTGATTTTGAAGTTCTACTTTTATTTCTGAATTTGTGTAAAAATCAGATTTCAATCGGTCGTCAATGGTTTGCAGCAGCCAAAATTTATTTTGTTCGTTGCGATGGTGTGTGAAAAAAGAATTCTGTTTGGAATGAGAAATGTAAGTTTTGATCATGTTCCAAATTTCTGAAATACCTTCGTTTTCTAGAGCGCTGGCCAATAAAACAGTAGGTTGCCAACCTGACTCTTTTGGGGGATACATATGCAGCGCACGATTGAAGGCTACTTTGGCTATTTTGGCATTTTTAATATTGTCGCCATCAGCTTTATTAATAATGATGGCATCCGCCATTTCCATGATTCCGCGTTTGATGCCTTGAAGCTCATCGCCAGCCCCAGCTAATTTCAACAGTAAAAAGAAATCCACCATGCTGTGTACCGCAGTTTCACTTTGACCAACACCAACTGTTTCAACCAATATCGTATCAAATCCCGCAGCTTCGCAGAGAATGATGGTTTCTCTGCTTTTTCGGGCAACGCCACCCAGCGAAGTCCCCGATGCGGAAGGTCTTATAAACGCATTCTTGTCCTTTACCAGTTCTTCCATGCGCGTTTTATCTCCAAGAATGGCGCCTCTGCTTAAGGTACTGCTAGGATCAACTGCTAAAACAGCCACCTTTTTTCCAATGGAGGTTAGGAACGTTCCAAAAGACTCGATAAACGTACTTTTACCAACTCCTGGGACGCCCGTGATCCCAATCCGAACCGAACTGTTGGCATGTGGCAGACAATTTTTGATAATATCATTCGCTTTTTTGAGATGTTCAGGATTGGTACTTTCAACCAGTGTTATAGACCGACTCAGAGCCGTTATGTCGCCACGCAGAATGCCACTAATAAGTTCATCGGCTGTTGGCTGAACTTGACGCTTCTTTTTAATGGAACTTACAGCATTTTTATTAGTTGTCTCTGGTTCTGAAACACCTTTAGTTTCTTTTAAGGCTGATAGATTTTTTTTTTTGGTCAAAGCATTTGAAGATTTATCTAGTTTTCTTGAGTTGGAACAATCTGCATAGGAATTTCAATCTTAGTCCGATCCCAAACTAATGTCATTTTTAAATCATCGGTGATATTATCAAAGGCGATTGTAAACTGCTCCACGGGCTTTTCTAGTTTTTGAACAGGTTCATTGAGATCCAACAGGTCAAATTGCTGTTCGCGCATCGGTCTCATCTGTTCGTCTACGCCCCATGGATACTGTTTGGTATTAAAAATAATTTTCCAAACGGAATCATTAGGCACCGTCCATAATGTGTAGGCTCCTTTGGGCATTAATGTGCCGTCGACCATCAAATCAGAATTGGTGATAAAGGTAGTCGCTTCATTCGCACCAGTTCTCCAAACTTCATCATAAGGCACCAGTGCGCCAAATACTTCACGTCCTTTTTTATATGGGCGATTATATTGAACTTCTAATTGAGTATCATTCAATTCAAACCGTACAGTGTCTTTCGGACTTGCTCTCTTGCTGAATATATCTTCAAACGTAAAAGCATATATAAATAGACCGAGTGCAGTAACGGCAAGAACAATAATGGTCCATTTTAGAAAAGTGTTCATAAGTATAGCGCTATCAATTTGACTTTAAAGATACTTGAAAAAAGTTTTTATTAAAAAACCTTAACGTTGTTTTGATAAATTAGGTATTTTTTTTAGAGAATATCGCATGCATATCAATAATTGACATCTTTTATCAGTTCAATAAAAACTTAAGAGACCATGATTACTTTTAAAGCAATCGAATTACAACTGTGATCAGTAAGTTCAGTACTCATTTCGATGACATTATATTGAAGGGTAGCCAATCGATAACAAAAACGATTAAAGGGATAAAATAAAATTTAGTGTTGGTTAATAATTTCGTTATTTTGAATTCTCTGTATCACTTCAAGATGATCAAACATATAATTTTGTAATCCATGATAACTTCACAATTCGCCAGATTTTTAAATAACATCAGTACTAAACCATTATCTGTTCTCGATGCTTCCATTGATCTACAGATGTATGTTCCGTTAGATCTTTCCACCGACAATCAAATTTTAAAAGAGGTAAATGTGAGTTCATCTGACGTTCTGGGACATTTTATTAACCATCATATTGATGCCCATCATGGCAAGGTCGGTTATGGTGGCTATAATGAAACTCGTAACATTTACAGAAGAAGTTCCTATTTCCATGATACAGACCCTAATACCGAGCGTAACATTCATCTGGGAATTGATTTATGGTTGAACTCTGGTTCACCTATTTACGCTCCTTTAGATGGCATTGTTCACAGTTTTGCAAATAACAAAAACCATGGCGATTATGGTCCTACGATTATTTTAGAACATCATGTAGAAGATCATGTCTTTTATACGTTATATGGGCATTTGAGTTTAGATTCTATTGCCGATTTGGCCATTGGTAAACCTTTTGAACAAGGCGAACAGATGGCAACGCTCGGTGATGCAAGTTTGAATGGTGATTATCCTCCACATTTACATTTTCAAATTATTAGGGACCTTCAACAGTTTAAAGGTGATTATCCCGGAGTTTGCAATCTCGTTGACCGATCATACTATATGGACAATTGTCCGGATCCTAATGTCTTGCTCAAGTTGAAATCAAATCCTTGAATATTATAATGAGTATCATCGACTTGTCATTTAGAAAATAGTATAGCCAAAAATTATAGAAGTTGAAGTATAATCTGAAGTCAAAGAGGGAAAATTACCGAGCAAATCTCTATTGGTCTGATATCGGATCTCCAAGCTATATTTGTTATTGTATTTGTAGCCGAGGCCGAAAGCATAACTATTGCCTGAATTAATTTCCAATGTATCTAAATTAGAGCCATTATCTCTATTATATTCGATGGTTGAATCGAGAGAAATGTCAATTAAAAATGCAGCATTTAAGTAAAATTTGGATGACTTATTCTGAAAAAAGTAATGTCTCGCCGTTATGGGTATTTCAATTGATTTATAATCTATTGAAGCGTATAAAATTTCACCAGAGACTACATCATAGGTATTAAAACCATCCGATTTATAACTTTGATAGGTTGGTTCTATTGAAAGTGACCAACTGTCATTATTAAACGGTAAAATATATTCAAATTCAACTCCAAAACCGAAGGAGGTCTGTGTATCAAGTTGTATTTTATCACTGCTGTTTACAGGTGCTTCAGTTTCTAAAGAAGCGCTATTGGCGCGCGGCCTTAAGTTGATATTTATTAAATCTCTTTTGCGCTTCTCAACATAGTTGGTCATTTGAGAATCATCACAGGAATTGTACGCTAAAAAAACAGCTACCAAATCATTTTTTTTATATTCCAAACTTTCGATCTGTCCCGGCGTGATTTTTGGACAGCTTAGAGCATTAAAGATTTGCTGCTTGTAATGGGTGTTTTTTCCGATTTCTGTTCTATCAAAGTTCGTATATTCTTTGTATACAAGCTGTTCGATTGGTGAATTATCAACACTGATAAAATAGCGTTTTAATCTTATACCTTCGTAGGAATAGAGGACGGCTTTACCATCCACCAAAACATTTAAAAACAAATCTTCTTTCTCAAATAGCGGGGCTTTAGTGTCGCTCAAATTGTTGATATTACTTGGTGAGCGGTCAATATTTACGTTACTTCTTACATATTTAGAGGTATTGTCGATACCAAACTCCTGGACCGTCTGGAGGTTGCCTGTAAGGATTTCTGAATTTTCGGAAAGTTTATATTTAAAATCTGTAGGATTATTATTCCAATCTCGATTTTCTATAAGACATGAGATCTTTTCATTCAGGTTGTTGATGATGTACCCATTTTGAAACGAAGTTTGGGAGAACGTATTAAGAGTAATTAAAGCGGCAATAAAAAATAAGTAGTGTTGTTTCATACGTTTAGGTAGTTGATTTGGTTTTTGTGAAATATTTTATGTGATCATTTTCCGCAATATATTAAAACTTGCCTAAAGAAATATCTTACTTTAAAAGGATATCGTAATTTTTTTAAGCCCAAATGATTAGAGAGATTAAAGGAACTGCTACAGAAGAGCTATGTAATTAACCTTATTTTGATTGCTCTTTTTTCAATTTTCGATCACTGAATCGAAACTTAACTTTGAGATTTTGATTTCGTTCCTTTTTAGCATTTTTGTCTTGTACGAGCTCTAAAAAGAATTTTGAACCGGCCTGACCGAAGGTTGTTTTTTCTGGGAGCGTTAAACCATCATTGCTTTTTAAATTTTTCCAAGGCAATGACAACCAAACGTTTATATACTCATTAAATTTAACTTGACCTTCAATAAACACTTGAATGGCAGAGGATTGTATTTCTGTCCTTGGAATTATCACAACACCATCCTTGATTTCGAAAGTTTGAACGATGGATCTAAATCGTAGGTTTTTAAATCGTTCATCTTTCATCAGAGGCGTGCTTTCCATTAAAGGTGCGTAATTTATAAGTTTCAGACTATCCAATTCAATCTGTAAAGTACCATTAAGTGATTCAAGATTGACGACACCATCATTAGCAACGGTACCATCCGCTTTTAGTATATAATTTACAATGCCATCAATCCGTTCCGTTTCCCGTAGTGCCTCATTGTTAAAAAAATCAAATTGGGTTACAAGCTCATTTAGATCGATGTTTTTAGCTTCCATGTCTATTTTAACTGGGATATAAGCTTCAGTTCTGACACCAACATCGACATTTAAAGCTATGGATCCATTCACGAAATCGAGTGCACTATCATGAATTTTAAAGTTACCATCGGCATCAAAGAGAAGTGCCATTTTGAAATTCTTGGCGTTGAGGTTATGATGTTTCAAGGTATCTATCTTAAAATCGACAGTAGGGTAGAAGGAATTATTAATTTTTACCATTGCTTCCTTAAACTTTTGAAGATCGAGAGCGTCATTAGATATGGTGTCTTTATTCGATTTGGTGTTTTTTAAAAACTCAATAATATCGCGGGAATCTAAATAAGGCGCATAGATTGAAAAGTCTGAACTATGGCCCGTATCAAATTCGGAATCATTTATAAAGTCGGAAAAATTATCAATCGAACCAGAAAAATAGATTGAACTCTTGCCAGGTAAATTAATATCAAGAGCTTTCAATTCGGCTACGTCGTCATTGATCTCAACGTGGAGACTATCAACCGGGATCTGTAAACCTGCCACACGATAATCTAATAAAGCATTTCCAATCTTTAAGTCCCCAAATGCATTGGAGTTTAAGGACTCAAGGTTTCTCGACTGCCCTTTATAGTTACCTACAAATGAATAATCTCCCGATTTGAAAATAAAATTTTTAGTTTTTAAGTAATCATTCAAGTCTTCGGCTTTTCCCTTTACAAAAACTGAAAATATAAAATCGAACGGATTATCGTTAATGGAATTTTCTTGCTGATAATGTGCGTTGATCTCTCCAAGGATATTGACAGTGGTCTCTTTGTATTGCAGATCTAAATTATTCAATTTTAAAATTGAATCGTTTTCAAAAAATACGGACGATTTGACATTTTGCGTAATAAGATCTTTGTATTTCAGGGAATCTATGGACAATTCAATTTGTGGATTGAATTTATTAATATCTTCAAAAACCCGATGTAATGATTTTCTAAACGTGGGCTCATCTGACTTATCATTCATTTTCAAAGAATTAATTCTGGTCAGCAAGCGGTCGCCATCAATATAATCTGAATCAATATTTAAAGTAACGGATCCTGTATTCTTCTTGGAATCTAGCAGAAAGGTTGGAAATTGAGTGACCGTTCCGCTTAAATTGATGGGATTGAGATCATCAATCTCAACGTTGAATCGATTCAAGAAAATATCAGAATCATCAACAAATAATGCCAACGAATCGATATTGATTTCCATTTCAGCCGCTTCATAAAATAGTTTGGTGTCAGATAATTTCAGATCTCCTTTGGCCGTATTTAATAATTCTGAAAACCGTTTCAAATTTCCATTTATGATTCCATTGAATTCAAAAGTCCCTGAATCAATTCGGAATAATTGGATGTCGAATAGATCTTGAAATACGTTGATAGAGCCACTCGAAGTCGCTTTGGCATCGATAAACACGACATCTTTTAACGCTCCAACAGGCTCAAAAACCTTAACGTTACCTTCTAAAACAGTCACGACATCAAAATAATTAAATTGAAAATTTCTCAAAAGAATTGTTTCGGCATCTGACAAGGCCAAACTGGAGCTGACTTGATTAATCGTCACATCATCAAAATGAAGGGATTGCGCAGAAAAATTGAATTGAGGATGAAAGCGATTGTACAGCGTTTGTAAAGTTTCATATAATGTTTTGCGATCATTGATGTTGGCTTGGGATTTGGGAACAAATTTTTTAGCCATCTCAATAATCTCATTGATATTGAGACTTTTTGAATCTAAATAAATCTCGCTTGTTGTAGATGTTTTTGCAGATTGTGTTAATAGGCCAGATACGTTTTTAAGGGTTCCTTTTAGAATTAGATAATCATTGTTTGGTAAATTGATAATGAGCTCTCTTAAAACGGAATTTTGTTTGTCCAAAGCTAAATCAATGGTTTGGATGGGTAATTGCAGTCCATTTTTCTTTAGACTGACTTGCGTATTATCCATTCTAAAGTGACCCGTAGCCTCGTCCAAAAACTCATTGGGATCGGAGATATCTCCGCTCATGGCTGCATCCAATAAAAATGAACCTCCCTTAAAATCAAAGTTATCCATTTCTAAAACGGTTGCCAACGTTTCATTACTCCCTCTTAAATTGACGGTAGTTTCTAGATAATTCAAAGCATCGGGCGTACTTTGGTAGTAAGATTTGGAGATATCAATATGAATGTCATCAAGTTCAGCTGTAATAAAATCGAAAGCGACTTTTATATCCTTTGATGACTTTTTCGCACTTCTCAAACTGTCCGTTTGGTAAATATCAGTGCTTAAATATCCTTTAAAGGAAACATTGGTAAGATTGTATTGGTCCGCAATAATGATGTTATTGGATTCCGTTGAAAATTCTGCGAATATGTTTGGATTATTTCCATAATCGAACGTTCCCACCAGCGTTACCCTAGATTTGAAAGGCTCAAGGATGTCATAATTTTTGACTTTATCGGCAAGACTATCTGTGAGCAAACTTTTGGTGGCTTCAAAATCAGTCGTTTCATTTTTAAATTCAAGATGATAGGTGTTGGCTTCTGATAGATTGAATTTGGCATTCAGCAAAAAAGTCTGCTCATCAATAGCTAAAGGAAATTCCTTAACGTCGATGGTGAACGCATCAAGATTTGTATCAAAATTGAAGGTGCCTTTAAGTCGTGCACCGTTGGAGAAGCTCCCTCGCGTAGTATTGAATCCAAGATCGTTTAGCGTCGCATCAAAGGATAAATTTCCAGATAACTTGAGACCGTTTCCTTTGTAAGATCCTTTTATTTTAGAAATATCAAAATTAAAGTTTTTATGAAACATGGTATCCTTAACAATGTAGGTTACATCGTACATCGCAAATGACACTCTTTTTTTGGAAAGCCAATCAGGGATCTCAAATCCAGCTTTTTTTTCGGCATTTTTAGTGATTTTAAGCTGTTGATGATATTCTAAGGAGCGTTTTGAAATAACTTCTGAATGAATGTCTGCTCCTGTTATCACCATGTTTTTAACTTCAATGGTTCCTTTTAAAAGTTTACTGGCATCTATAGTCAGTTTAACTTCATCTACATGAATTTTTGAAGAAATGTCAGTAATGGTATCGAAGTTAACCTGGGTAATATTTTTTAGCGTAAATCCAACATTCGGAAATCCACTCAAAAAACTGGTATTTACTTTTTCAATAGTTAGGGTACCGGTATTGTTTTCACTGTACCAATCTTGAAGCTCGTTGATAATGGTATCTCTATTGAGCCATCCAATTGTGAAAAGGCCGATTGGAAGCAAAATAATGACCGCAAGTGTTATCAACACGCGTCTCAGCCATTTTCTGCCTGTTGTTTTTTTAGTTGGAGTCTCTTTGGGTGTCAAACTCTAAATTTATCGGAAAATAAGAAGAAAAATCGGATTGAAAATAGAACTAACGATATACTTGCAACCATCCATGGTTTTTAATGGTAACGCCTCAACACAGTAAAGCAGTTTGTCGAATTAACTTGTATTTATCAATGAAACGCAACGTTGATTTTTAAATTTCAGCATTCACAAAAGTTCTTATTATTAGAAATTTAAAGCAATCGATTGATTTTTGTAAAGAGCATTTAGAAACATCCACCAAGTTATCATGCGTAAACTTTTGAAACGGCCTTTTTTATAGTGAATTTAAAATTTGCTCCTGATTCTTTTTTAGAGATGACAGAAATTTTACCACCCAAATTTTGAATCAGATTTTTTACGGTTGC
>JBBSOJ010000068.1:0-13284 GCA_038259855.1 Flavobacteriales bacterium | reverse complement strand
CCTATAATTACTCTTTTCATTTTGCAAAATTAAACAATTATACTGTCTTTGCCTTCAAGTATGAATGTAAAACCAAATAGGAAAATTGAGAATAGATATAATTAAATAATATAGACGATAAGAATAACGTTCAAATTTACAGTCTGTTTACTATTCTTTGGAAAAGAACGGGTTTCATGCTATAAAACTTTAAAATTATAATGGATGATTGAAGACTGATTACTGATATCGGAGTCTGGTATATGCTATTGTTTTTTAGGATTTTTACTATAAGTCGTAAAATCTTTTTCTTCTGTTAACTCGCCCTTTTCATAATACTTCCATATACCGTGCTTTTTGTCGTTTTTGTATTCCCCTTCCGCCAAGAGCTGCCCATCTTTATCATAATATTTCGCCATACCATGAAGCAGTCCATGTTTATAGGTAAATTCCTTTAGTACTTTTCCTTCTGGAGAGTACCACATAGACGTTCCATCAATCTCACCATTGACATAGATTGATTTTTCTGCCATCTGATTATTCTCATAAAACACTAATTTTTCACCTTCTAAAACACCTTTGTCAGAATAATTCTCGATCATTAAAATACCATCAGTTTTATTTTGATAAAAAATCCATTTACCAATGTATAATTTGTCATTCATCATCCCCTCACTGATCAGTTTTCCTTTAGATGAAAAAAATTGGACCTTAATTTTGTCACTATTTACAGTAAATTCTCTCGTGGCGCTCAACTTGCTTTTCCCTTCAACCAGCTTATAAAACTTGAAGGTTCCGATCTCTTTACCATGTTCAAATTTACCTTCATATTTGGGCTGATCAGTCGTATCAAAATTCACCTTCCAAACACCGTCTCGCCTACCATTTTCATCGATCAAATTAACCGTTTGTCCGTATACAGGTGTTAAAAATAGTGTTAAAATTACAATTATAAATATATTTTGTTTATTCATTAGTTAAATTCGTTAGACAAAAATTTAATATTAACTTTTTAAAACTCAAAAAAATGAAAATTATTTCATAATTAAGCAAGATTTTACCGATACTTTTATTGGTAGTTGTATTTTCAGCTTGTAGTGACGATGACGACAATAACATTGTAACACCTCCACAAGCTTTGAATATTGTTCAGACAGCCAGTGCAACACCATCACTTTCAAGTTTGGTTGCTGCATTACAGGCAGCAGATGGAGATTTAGTAAATGTATTAAATGGTGATGGTCCATTTACAGTATTGGCTCCAACCAATGCAGCGTTTACTACATTCTTAAATGATAATGGGTTTGCTTCATTGAGCGATGTTCCAACAGACGTACTTTCTCAAATTTTATTGAACCATGTTATTTCTGGTAATGTGACGTCAACTGCATTAACAACTGCAGGTTCAGGTTACACTAATACAAGTGCAACTGGAGCAGGATCAAATCCTATGTCACTTTACTTCAACACTGCAAATGGTGTGAGATTTAATGGTGTTTCTTCTGTAAGTACTGCTGATATTAGCGCTACTAACGGAACAGTACATATTGTTGATGCTGTTATTGGGTTACCAACTGTAACTACTTTTGCATTGGCAAATCCTGCCCTATCTAATTTAGTGGCGGCGTTACAATCTGCAGATTCACAATCACCATCTCCAAACCTTATCGGAACGTTATCAGGTGCTGGTCCATTTACAGTATTCGCACCAACGGATGATGCATTTGCTAATTTATTGTTAGAATTGGATCCTTCAGGAAACACAACTCTTGGTGATGTGGCTCCCGCTACTGTAGAAGATATTTTATTGATCCATGTATTAAGTGGAAATATTACTTCCTCAATGATCCCAACGGGAACAGTATCAGCGTTAGGTGGAGATATTATATTAGATGCTAATGCTCTTACCATTACAGATCCTAATGCTCGAGAAATCGGTATCATATCTGCTCTAGTTGACATACAAGCTTCAAATGGTGTTGTACATGCTGTAGACAGAGTAATTTTACCTTTACAATAAGATTGAATTTATTATAATTTTAATAAAATGCCTTCAATTAGTTGAAGGCATTTTTTTATTGTTCTATATAAACAATATAAAACAACCATTATTTAAATACTCTTTTAAGCTTGAACTTATTTTCAATTTTTGAGTAGATATATAACACTATAGAATTTTCTATATACTAATCTCCTAGTGATAAAAAATCAATCAACCATTTCAGAACACCCTTGTAATTGTATATGTTATTGCCATTTTGAGATACGGACAATTACTCTATATAGGTATTAAAGATATTGTTGGTAATTTATATGGACTTTTTAAGCAATGTAATGAATGTGAAAGTAATTTCTGCCATTGATGATAACAAGAAAGCCCCCAAACAACTTGGAGGCAATTCTTACTGCTGTCATAACAGCATTATTCTACTAATTAGATAATCTTGATAGTTTAATGCAAGACTAATAAATGATAATTCTAAAACATTAGAACCTTATTACTATGATCTAAACCCGAACAAGTCACAAAAAAATAGACTTTTTAAGTATATTAATAAGCTTTAAATTAGACTACTTCTTACGCTTATTCTGCGCTTCTTTCTGAATCTCTGCTTGTTCCATCATTTCGGCCATCTTCTTTTGGAATCTATTTTGCTTTTTAGGCTTTGATTTACTTACTTGAATCTGCGCGTGTATTTTATCTTCATCCAAGATGTAATTCTTGATGACCAACATAATACCGATACTAATCAAATTCGAAATAAAATAATACAAACTTAATCCTGATGCGTATTGGTTAAAAAACACCAACATCAATAATGGTGAGAAGTAGATCATGTATTTCATCATCTTGGCCATATCAGGCATCCCTTCTTGAGTTGGCTGCGATGCCATCTGATCACCGGTGGTCATTTTCATATAGAAGAAAATGGCCACAGCTGCCAATATTGGAAACAAACTGACGTGACTACCATATAGCGGAATGTGAAATGGCAACTCTGCAATAACGTCATACGAGGATAAATCGTCCGCCCAGAGGAAACTTTTTTGCCTTAAATCAAACGCTGTCGGGAAAAACATAAATAAGGCATAGAATACCGGAATTTGCATAAGACCTGGTAGACAGCCACTTAATGGGCTCGCTCCAGCTTTGCTTTGTAATGCCATCGTTTCTTGTTGTACCTTAAGCTTATTATCTTTGTATTTCGCTTTTACGGCATCCAACTCTGGTTTCAATAATCGCATTTTTGCCTGCGATAGGAATTGCTTGTATTGAACGAATGACAGACATATCTTAATTAGGATCGTCATCACAATGATCGCTATACCATAAGGCATTATAGAACTTAAAAAGCCGAAAAGCGGTATGAAAAGTGCTTTATTGATCCAACCAAATATACCCCAACCAAGAGGAATACTTTTCTCTAAATCTGACTTATAGGCTTTTAAAATCTTACTATCGGTAGGGCCAAAATATAATTTCATTGGCTCATTTATTTCACCACCCGCGACACTCAATCCTATTTTTGAAGCATACTGCTTTGTAAAAACAGTGTCAACCTCTTCATCATCCACCAAGTTTCTAGAACTGATGTTTGCAGATTTGAATGGTTTATCAGCAACGAGTATGGTACTAAAAAAATGCTGACGATACGATAGCCAATTGACGTCTGCTTCTGTTTCCTCGTCATCACTACCTTCAGACAACTTATCGATCTTATCACCATCTTCATATTGATAGGTCAATCTTGTATAGCGGTTTTCATAAGCAATACTCTGATCGTGACGGAAGGTCTTCATCTTCCAATCTAATTTAATCTCTTGAGACGTATTGATGACATCATTCAACCCTTGCGATCGAATCGTAAAATTCAACATATAGTCCTTTGGCTGAATAACATATCTATATTCTAAAAATTCACTTTCAGAAACCTTCAGCTTCATCGAAACAATGGTATTATTTCCGTTTTCGCTGACAGTTGGCTGGAAATACAGATCGGATGTATTTAAAGTTCTATTATCAGTAGTCCCAAAGGTTATATTAAATGCCGTATTCTTATCCTTTATCAAATAAATAGGAACAGAATCATAATTTACATATTTATTCAATTTGACTTCAGAAAGGAACCCGCCTTTGTTGTTGAATTTCAACGTTAGCAACTCTGTCTTCACTTCCGTTGACTCATCTTTGGCTGATGGCAGTGTAGAGGCATACGCAAAAGAGCCCAACTTATTTTTTAGATCTGCAAGTTTTGTAGAATCCGATACTGTATCATTGGAGTACACTTCCGTTGAGGCCGTAGAAGGATCGGTCTCTGTTGACGCTTTTTTAGACTTTTCGTCATTTGACAATTGCTCTAATCTCGCTTTTTCAGCTGCTTTCTCTTCCGGAGTTGGCTGATTTTGCCAAAGCATGAATAATAAAATCCCGAATATAAGGACGAAACCTATGATGGATTTTACGTCTAATTTTTTTTCTTCCATGTCAGTGAATATCATCTCCTTTTACATTTGGAGACGTTTGGTAGTTAATAATAAATTATGTTTTTGCTGCTTTTGGTTATCAAAAAGCCGTCCGTTATTGGTTATGTGCCATTGTGACACTCTTTTTGTTCTTCTTAAATTGTAAAGCAGCCTTTACGAAAGCCACAAATAACGGATGTGGATTCGCCACTGTACTTTTATATTCTGGATGGTATTGTACACCCACAAACCAATTGTGGCTGGGAATCTCAATGATCTCTACGAGATTCGTATCAGGGTTTAGACCCGTTGCCATCATACCTGCTTTTTCTAATTGCTCTTTATAGGCGTTGTTAAGTTCATACCGATGCCTATGGCGCTCTTTAATTGTTGTAGTGCCATACACACTTTTGGCAATGCTATTTTCGGCCAACTTGCAATCCCAAGCACCTAATCGCATGGTACCACCTTTATCGGTAATGGTTTTTTGCGATTCCATTAAATCAATCACAGGATTTGCGGTGGTTTCATTCATCTCTGTAGAATTGGCTGCTTTCAACCCAAGAACATTTCGAGCGTACTCAATGACTGCCATTTGCATGCCCAAACAAATTCCAAAAAAAGGAATGTTGTGCTCCCTGACAAATCGAACGGCTTCAATTTTCCCTTCAATGCCTCGTTCGCCAAAACCTGGAGCCACTAGAACGCCATCCAAATGTCCTAATTTATCAGCGACATTTTCTGGCGTCATATATTCAGAATGAATTGGCTCTACCTTCACTCTCACCTCATTCTCCGCACCTGAATGAATAAAGGCTTCTAATATAGACTTATAAGAATCTTGTAATTCTACATATTTTCCGATCAAACCGATGGTCACTTCTCCCTTCGGATTTTTGTGACGCTGTAAAAATAAATTCCAATTGGTTAAATCGGGAGCGTCGCTCTTAAGGTTTAATTTCTTAAGCACCACTTTATCCAATCCTTGCTCCAACATCAAATTTGGAACATCATATATAGTGGAAGCATCGATAGATTGAATGACGGCTTCTTCACGGACATTGCAAAACAAAGCTAATTTGCGGCGCAGATCTTGTGGCAATTCATGTTCTGTACGGCATACTAAAATATCTGCCATAACACCACTTTCCATTAATGTTTTGATACTGTGCTGTGTTGGCTTTGTTTTCAACTCACCAGCAGCCGATAAGTAAGGAATCAACGTAAGATGAATAACAATGGCATTTTGCTCCCCCAAATCCCATTTTAGCTGACGCACTGCTTCAATGTAGGGTAAGGATTCAATATCACCAACCGTTCCACCGATTTCGGTAATCACAATGTCATAATCACCTGACTTTCCTAAAATTTGAACTCTATTTTTTATCTCATCAGTAATGTGAGGAATTACTTGCACCGTTTTGCCCAAAAATTCACCGCGTCGTTCTTTTTCTATAACACTCTGATAAATGCGGCCCGTTGTAACATTGTTGGACTGGCTCGTAGGGACATTCAAAAAACGCTCATAATGGCCAAGATCTAGATCAGTCTCTGCACCATCATCCGTAACATAACATTCGCCGTGTTCGTAAGGATTTAATGTGCCAGGATCGACATTGATGTAAGGGTCTAATTTTTGGATGGTTGTCCGGTATCCTTGTGCTTGCAAGAGTTTGGCAAGAGAAGCTGCGATGATACCTTTACCAAGAGAGGAAGTTACACCTCCAGTTACAAATATGTATTTTGTAGTCGTTGTCATGTTGCGTTGTTAAACGCAGGCAAATTTACAAAATTTAAATAGAGTTTTCGGGAATTGTTTTCGGGAAATTTAGGCATGATAATTCTGATCGATTAATGACAAATTTTAATTTTAATTAGGATGAAACTTTATTGTTTACAATTAATCCTTAAAAAAAAATAATAGCGAAGACACGACAAACGCTGACGAACAAAATTGCCTTTGGTTCACTAGAAAAATCAAATTTTCGTACCTTTGCACACTGTAAAAAACAACATTTATGAAAGAAGAAAAAGTGAGGACCTATATAGAAGATATTGTGAAAAATATGCCTTCTGGTTGGTTGATAACGACAACACATCGACTCGACATTTATAATGAAGAGGAAGCTAAAACGCAATTTTTAGTGCAATTTGAAACGTTGTTCCATCAGAATATATATAACAAATCAGCTCTTGATGCTTTGCCTACGGCCTATGATTACATTCGCTTGGGCCATCCGTTGTCTTGTGTTTTAGAATGGGCATTGGGGAGACAAGCTGATCTACCTGCTGAAAACGTCATTAGTTTTGAATCCAACACAATTCCTGTGCTGGCTATTTTACGAAAAAACCTTTTAGAAGACCGGAACACCCAAATAAACTACGTAGGTGCACTACCTGATAACTTTGATTCAGAAAAAATCAAAGCTGTCTACGGTTATCATTTTGAATTGAATCAGGTGAACTCACCTAGCGATGTAGGTAAATTCGATGGTAGCTCTATCTTTATAGAAACACATGCCAGTTTCGAATCGCCTAAATTAAATTCTCATATTGATTTTTATATTCAACTACAGGATCGCCTTGGAAGCGTTCTTTATTTGAACGAACAAACAACCAATGAGTATGTTTCGGATATACAACATGTCAGACGAAGAGAGACAGTTGCCATGACACCCTATAATTCCCTTATTGCACTAAAAAAATTGGTCGGGATGTCAGCCAAAGATGACCATACTTCTGATTTTGAAAAAAATAAAAAAACGGTAACGGATACAATCAAAACCATCACAGGAACCTCTGGTAAGCCTTTAGTGGGGTCAAGCGGACTTTCCATTCAATATGCCATCATGATGGGATTGATTGATGATGCTATTGAAAAACACCCTGGTAAAGCCATTAAATTTATCGTGCCACCAAATTGCTATGGCGGCACTAACGATCAAGCTAGGCGTGTTGCAGAATGTCTTACAAATGTAGAGATTATTGACTTACCCGTTGATGGAAACAACGATATGGTGCGCAGTATTGATCGTATTTTAGATGATATGGCAAAACAAGATGCCATTCCGTACATCATTGCAGAGATCCCTACAAATCCACGGGTGGAGGTACCTGATATGGAAGCGTTAAAAACTGTATTAAGCAAGAAACGAAAAACCCCCGAAGGCAGAATCGCCATAGATCCTGTTTTTATTTTAGACCAAACGTTTTGTCCCAACATCCATTTTTTGGGTGAGGGAAAAATGCTTTCAACCGTTAGGACGATTTCCTATGCCAGTGGCTCGAAATTCCCAAGTGGAGGTCGCTGCACCGCAGGCTATTGCGCTGCAAATAAAAAAACGGAAACACTGATGCGAACTATTGAATGGCATCTGTCACTTTGTGATAACGAAGCAACCTATTATCAATACGCTATTTTGGCCGAACAGTTGCCTTCTATGAATCAACGGATCAAGGATGCCTACTTGAATACACGAAAATTTGTGGATTTTATTCAAGAGACATTACCTTCGGCAAAAATCAATTTTGTATCTGAAGATTTAGCAAACAACGATTTTACACCATCCGTATTTTCTTTAGACCTTCCAACGAAAGGCGCGACAGAAAGGGAAAAGGAAACTTACAAACGAGACTTGAATTTGAAACTCATTCATTTAATGATTTCAGAAATTCCGGAAGAAAGTAAGTTTTGCGTAAGCTACGGACAGTTGAAAGGTGTATATTGGACCGTTCCAGCTACTTCCACACAAGGCACCACAAAAGAAGGAGATAAAGATTATATTGTACGTGCGTCATTGTCCCCAAATATGGATCTGGAAAGACATAAAGACGTATTTTTAGAGTTTGTAAACGCTATTTAATCTTCAATAAAACACTATGAAATTAAACCTTTTATCATGCGATGCGCAACGACCAGACAAGAGAGCAATCGCTCAATGTATTACAGAAATATCATTGAACGTTGATAGTAATCTAGCTGCTGAATTGGCGGACATATTGCTCGAAGGAGATTCGGTTGAAATTCTTTTGAATGATAAGAATACTGGCTCGTCGTTAAGAGCCTTGAGAAAATTAAGTGTCGATTACGAGATTTTAGACTAGTTGTAGCCCAAAAAGTATTGTTTTTATATAATAAAAAATAGCCCGAAGCTTCATCGCTTCGGGCTATTTTAATATTGAAAAGAGGTTCTAGCTAAATTTTTTTTACGAACTTTAATACATAAACTTGAGCTTATCTTTCTTTTAGATCATTGTATTTATCAGCTTGCAACTTCTGCGTACAAATCAAAATCTGCTGCTTCAGTTATAGTGACATTGGCAAATTCTCCTGTCTTGAGGTAGCATTTTGAAGCATCGATCAACACTTCATTGTCTACGTCAGGCGAATCAAATTCCGTTCGCCCTACAAAATAATTACCTTCTTTGCGATCGATCACTACTTTGAAAGTTTGTCCGATTTTTTGTTGATTCAGTTCCCATGAGATTTGCGATTGAATCTCCATGATTTCATTAGCCCGTTCTTGCTTCACTTCTTCTGGCACATCATCTTCAAGATTATAGGCATGTGTGTTCTCTTCATGCGAATAGGTAAAACAGCCCAAACGCTCAAAACGCATCTCTTCAACCCATGATTTTAAAGTTTGATAGTCCTCTTCTGTCTCTCCAGGATATCCTACGATCAGTGTCGTTCGAATGGTCATATTTGGAACGGTTTTTCTAAATTCTTTCAGAAGTTTCGTTGTTTTCTCCTTCGTAGTGCCACGGCGCATGCTTTTTAAAATCGAATCAGAAATATGTTGTAGCGGAATATCCAAATAATTACAAATTTTAGGCTCACGATTCATGACATCAAGAACATCCATCGGGAAACCCGTCGGAAATGCATAATGCAAGCGGATCCATTCGATCCCATCTACCTTCACCAGAGCTTCCAAGAGTTCGGCCAGATTTCGCTTTTTATACAAATCAAGACCATAATAGGTCAAATCTTGTGCAATCAGTATCAATTCCTTCACACCCTTGGCAGCCAATTTTTCTGCCTCAATAACAATGGCTTCAATTGGCGTACTCTTATGTTTTCCGCGCATCAATGGGATGGCACAGAAACTGCATGGTCGATCACAACCTTCAGCAATTTTGAGATAGGCGTAATTCTTTGGTGTCGTAGTCAAACGTTCACCAATCAATTCATGCTTATAATCTGCGCCGAGTGCCTTCAACAAACCAGGAAGTTCAGTGGTGCCAAAATATTGGTCCACATTCGGAATTTCCTTTTGAAGGTCTGGCTTGTAACGCTCACTCAAACATCCTGTTACAAAAACCTTATCCACTTCTCCATCTTCCTTTTTTTGCATAAATTCCAAAATGGTATTGATGCTCTCTTCTTTTGCATTATTGATAAAACCACAGGTATTGATTACCACAATGTTACCTTCCTCTTCATGAACCACATCTTTACCACTAGCTTTCAGCTGGCCCATGAGGATTTCACTGTCATAGACATTCTTGCTACAACCAAGAGTGACTACATTAATTCGATTCTTTTTAAGCGATTTTGTGCGCATTGCTAAAATTTAAGTGTGCAAAGATACACAATGATTAACGATTTCTGATTGTCGACAGTGATTATCAATTTCCAAACGAGTGCGTGCCGAATACATTAAATAAATTTCCTACTTTTAATCGTATGTTTGATTTTCAAAACTTTCGAATTCCAGAAGATTTAAACCTTTCCATTTAGAGCTCGTCTAATATAAAAAACCGACCAATGAAAGTTTATATCTTAATGTTTGGCTTATCTTTCTTAATGGTAATGAGCTGTTCATCAGATTCAAATAGTGACCAAAATGAACCCATTGTTGACATTTCGTATTTTCCACCTCTAGGAACAGACATCTGGGAAACAGTATCCTTATCAGATTTAGGTTGGAATGAAGCACAATTACCTCCACTTCTAAACTTTTTAGAAGAAAAAAACACTAAAAGCTTTATTATTCTTCATCATGGAAAAATAGTTATAGAAAGTTATATGAATGGTCATACGGCCGCTTCGAATTGGTACTGGGCCAGTGCAGGTAAAACGCTTACGACCACTGTTTCCGGCATTGCGCAAGAAGAAGGTATAATCAATATCGACTCCAAAGTTTCTGATTATTTGGGTACTGGATGGACCAATGCGCCACAAAACAAAGAAGATCTTATTTCCTGCAAAAATCTTCTCAACATGACTTCAGGACTTGATGATACTTTAGGAGATGGTGTGAGCCCAGAAAATCTTCAGTACGTTGCTGATGCCGGAACACGTTGGGCCTATCATAATGTTTATGTAAAAATGCAGGATGTCATTGAAAATGCCAGCAATCAAACTTGGACAAATTATTTCAATACAACTTTGAAAAATAGAATCGGGATGGATGGGGCATGGATTCCTTTGGATGATTTGAGTGTTTATTGGAGTTCAACTCGAAGTATGGCAAGATTCGGTTTGTTGATGTATGCCAATGGAAATTGGGGAAGCAACCAGATTGTCCCAAAAGAATTCTTAAATGAGGCATCTTCAACTTCTCAAAATATCAATGACGCTTATGGCTATTTGTGGTGGCTCAACGGCAAATCAAGTTATCATCTGCCAGGTACACAAATAGAATTTCAAGGTGCAATGGTCCCCAATGCACCTGCTGATATGTATGCTACTTTAGGCAAAAATAACCAAAAAATATATGTGGTTCCGAGTCAGAAATTGGTGGTCATCAGAATGGGAGAAGCTGCTGATGGTTCTAATTTTGCACTTTCTGATTTTGATCAACGACTTTGGGAGCAACTAAATCTCCTTATGAATTAGTTATAATTGCTTGGGGGGACTCTCTTTTTAGAAGCCTGTTCATAGCTATAAGCCCACTGTAGCAACATTTTTTCCTGTAATCGGCCTGCGATAAATGTCAAACCTTTAGGTGCTCCTTTTTCATTATAGCCCATAGGGACGGTCAACGCAGGGTATTCTGCCACCGCTGCCTCCGCTGCATGGTAATTATTTATGGACAGAATAGCATCTAGTCGATGGCTTGTCATGGGTTGGTCAAAAAAAGTTTGTCCATTTGCTTTCAATTTGGTTTTGATAGAATTGAATTCATCTTCCGTCGCTGAATCTGCTGCAATTCCTAAAAACAATTTTTGACCATATGGCATTGTGGTCATTGAATCTTTTAAATTAAATTTAATAACATCTTCAAGCGACCTAATTTCCGGAGTCTTATTCGCATAGCTTTCCAAATACGTTATCAAATCTTGTTTCATATCAAGGTTCAGCAGTCGAATGAAATTTGGAAGTTCAACTTTCACTTCTTCAATTTGGATGACAGTGGCGCCTTGTCGCTTCAAATCTGCAAGTGCCGCGGCATAGAGTGTATCTTTCATCAAGGATTTAAAAGCTCCAAAACGCTTGTCCTTAAGATGATTTTTTTGTAATTCTTCCGTGTAAAATCCATCTTGCCATAACACATAGATCGATTTGCTATCGGTTTCGTCTTTACCAAAAAGCGCATCCATCATCAGTGCATTGTCAATTACATTTTTAGTCATCGGCCCAGGTGTATCTAAAGTTGATGAAATAGGGATGATGCCGCTTCTGCTCAATAATCCTACAGTTGGTTTCAATCCCACCACAGAGTTTTGACTTGCAGGAGACAAAATGGATCCGGCTGTCTCACTTCCAATGGCTGCGACGCAGAAATTAGCTGCCACTGCTACCCCACTCCCAGAACTCGACCCACCTGTATCCATGGTTTTGCGCCCATACGGATTCAAAGTTTGACCTCCGATGGCACTGTAACCACTAGGACAATCGCCACAAAAGAAGTAAGCCCATTCACTCAGATTCGTTTTACCCAGAATGAGCGCTCCTTTCGATTTTAGTTGAGTCACTATAAAGGCGTCATCAGTCATATTATCTTTTAAGACAATGGCACCGGCAGTGGTGGGCATCCCACTTGCATTTACATTGTCTTTTAAAAGAATTGGCATTCCGAAGATAGGATGCTTCCTCATTTTATTTCTCAATTCAGCATCTTTTTGCTTGGCTTCAGAAATTATATTTGAATTTAACGATATGA
The DNA here is from genome assembly GCA_038259855.1 of Flavobacteriales bacterium. Classification (GTDB taxonomy): domain Bacteria; phylum Bacteroidota; class Bacteroidia; order Flavobacteriales; family Flavobacteriaceae; genus JBPOFM01. Next base: position 730 of record JBBSOJ010000068.1, on the reverse strand, counting down.
TTGAATTTAAAGACCCGTCATTGTCTCTGTCAAATTTTCTAATGCGGTAGAGATAGAATTTAGTAAGCGATTCATAGGTTAAAGCTCCTTCTTGGATATGCTTTTGAAGTGTCGGAATATCCTGCTCTATAATGAGTGGCTTTAGGGCCTGATACATACTTTCTGTAAAGTCCTTTAAATCCTCATCAAAAGGCAGCCAAAGTGTTTTAGAATCAATGTATTTAGAATCCAACACTTTAAACTCTCTAAACTCTTTGGTGGTAATGGCACTTAAATCAGTTGTATCCGATGTTGTTTTGGACACCTCATTAATTTCAGGATTATTTGTTCTACTGGCGCTATTGCAGGAACAAATGAAGACAAAAATTATAAGGAGTTGTAATGCTTTCATATATCACTATTTTTTATTTTAAAAATACTAATATAAGACAAATAGCCAATTAATGGAATACAATGAGTCTGTCGGGGACTGACTTCTTAATATAGTTTTTAAAGAATTATGTGCTGAAAGATGAACCGCTTCGTGATACTATTTTCAAAACTGACGTTTTGCAAAATTACACGCTTCTCGATACCATTTGCCAACACTAACGTGTTGATAAATCACTCGAAGTGACAATTTTTTTTATTTGAAAAAGGAATCTACGAATTCTAATTTATTGAAGACTTGCAAATCATCAATCCCTTCACCGACGCCGATGTATTTTACAGGTATTTGAAACTGATCACT
>JBBSOJ010000067.1:0-13449 GCA_038259855.1 Flavobacteriales bacterium | reverse complement strand
ACGGCATAATTCATTTGGGAAAACAGAAATGTGGTACGTGATGCAAGCTGATGAGGATGCTAAATTGATAGTAGGTTTTAACCAAAAGGTCACGCCAGAACTCTATTTAGAACATCTTCACAATAAGACTTTGACCAAGATCCTGAATTTTGACACCGTTAAAAGTGGCGATACCTATTTCATAGAAGTGGGTCGTGTACATGCCATTGGTGCAGGTGTAATGCTTGCAGAGATACAACAAACCAGTGATATTACTTACAGGGTTTATGATTGGGATCGAAAAGATGACCAAGGAAATGAACGTGATTTGCACAATGACTTAGCGTTGGACGCTATCGGTTTTGAGATGGCGGACGATTTTAGAGTGGACTATGGCACAGAAAAAAATAATACAAACACCATGGTCAGCTGTCCATATTTCACAACGAACTATTTGAAAATTGACCAAACGATTCAAAAGAGTAACACTTACGATTCCTTCATCATTTATATGTGCGTTGAAGGCGAAGCACGGATCAAAGCTTCAAATTATATGGAAGTTGTAAAAAAAGGTGAAACGATTTTGATTCCAGCGGCGATAAAATCCTATGAAATCGATTCCACAAACGCCACATTGTTGGAAGTTTATGTTTGAATGAAAAAATTGGATTCATTAAAAAGGGATTGATAATTATATCATATAATTGACTACTTTTGTCAAAATTTTAAAATAAGTACAATGGGAAATGTTAGAGACCTAAAAAAAGACATTAATTATGTTTTAGGTGATATTATTGAAGCAGTTTACGTTTGGGAATATGCCAATCCATCAAAAGGTAAGAAAGAAAGCGAAGCAATCATTGATGAAGCTATCGCTACATTTGATGCGTTGATCGTTAAAGTAAATCAAAGAAAAGTTGAGAATAAGAAAGCACATTTCACCTCCATCCAAGCAGAATTGGAAACAAAAGGACGTGCATTTATCGAAAAAATAAATAATTTAGGATAAATTTATTTCAAAAGAGTTGCAAATACGATTTTCACAATTATATTTGCACTCTCAAAAGCCGATGTAGCTCAGCTGGCTAGAGCAGCTGATTTGTAATCAGCAGGTCGTGGGTTCGAGTCCCTCTATCGGCTCTTTAATATAAAAGTTCAGTTCCATAACTGAACTTTTTTTATTTGGGGATACTCAAATCGAGGAAGAAAGACTAGAAGTTTATCTTGAGCGCAGACGAAAGGAAGCCCTCTATTGGCTCTCCATAAAAAAACTCCATAATTTGGAGGTTTTTTTAGTTAGTCCTTTTTCTTTTTGAGCCATCCAAAAATTCCTTTCTTTTCTTTCTTTTCAAACGTTCTGCTGTCTTTATTACTGCCTAGAAGGCGTTTGAAAAAGCCATCAGTCGTGGTCAACTCACAATCCAATGACTGAAGTACCGCATCGGAAGGAATTTCAAAATTGGCCTGTGTAAGTGCGTTAAAATCAGAATCACTATTCAATTTCTGAAGAAAGTTCGCAAAAATAGGTAAGGCCGAATTAGCACCTTGGCCAATGCCCGTAGAACTAAAACCGATTTGCTGATTATCATTCCCAACCCATGTCACCGTTACTAATTTGGGCGTGATGCCTACAAACCATCCATCTTTATTATCTTGAGTGGTCCCGGTTTTACCAGCTATGTCATTGGTAAATTGATATGTTGAACGCAATCTGTTGGCCGTTCCTTCATTTACAGTGGCTTTCATAAACTCTAGCATTTCTTGCCGTGTATCATCACTAAAGGCCATGGCTTGTTCTGATTTTGGATTTAAATCCTTAAACGAAGCGATCACGTTTCCGTTTTTATCTTCAATGCGCGTAATAAATAGTGGCGTTGAAGGCTTACTGCCATTTACATAGGTTGTGTACGCTTTTGCCAGTTCCAACATACTCAAGTTGGCGACACCAAGCGCAATGGATGGCACTTCTTCAATAGCACTCTCAATTCCCATTTTGCGGGCTTCATCTATCACCTGCTCAATGCCGGTTTCATACAATACCTTTACTGCAACTGTATTGACAGAATTGCTCAATGCTTTTTGTAGCGAATAATTTAATGTGCCGTCATCATCTTGAATATCGGAGGAATTTGTTGGCGTCCAATTATTTACATCGGTATAGGTAACAGCTTTGACAGGAAAATAGGAGCATGGTGGCATTCCGTTCTCTAAAGCCGCGGTATACACAATAGGTTTAAAGGTGGAGCCCACTTGGCGTTTACTCTGTGCAATATGGTCATATTGAAAGAATTGATAATCAATGCCTCCAACGTAGGCTCTAATTTCACCTGAATTCGGATCTAAAGCCAACATTCCGGCATTAAGGAATTTTGAGTAATATTCTAGACTATCTAAAGTAGAAAACGTCTTCACTATTGCGTTTTCATCCCACGAAAACACTTCTATTTTATTGGTTTTGGATAACTCGGCGTTGATTTGCTGTTCATTATATCCTTTAGCTTTCAATGTTTTGTAAGCCTTCAATCGCTTTTTAGCAGCCATAAAGGCAGCCTTATTCTTGAGCCAAGGGGCGTTTTGTCCATACGCTTTTTCATTCTGCTCTTGAAGTTTTTTCATGTGTTCACTCATGGATTCTTCAGCATACCGCTGCATCGTATTATCCAGCGTTGTGTAAATCTTCAAACCATCATGAAACAGATTGTAGGGCTCACCATTGGGCTTTCTAAATTGTTTTTGTTTAAGAATGGTATCCAATTGTTTTTTGATCTCTGCTCTAAAATACGGGGCCAATCCTTGGTTTGGTGCAAAGTACTGATAGCTCAACGTGATGCTGTCCGCCTTTACTTCTAATACTTCATCTTGGGTTAAATACTCATATTTTGTCATTTGTTGCAAGACAATATTCCGTCTCACTTTTGCTTTTTCGGGATATAAACGGGGATTGTAGCTGTTGTTTGCTTTTAACGAACCGATTAAAACAGCGGACTGCGAAAGCGAAAGGTCCTTTGTGTGGACATTGAAAAATTTCTGTGCTGCACTTTCAATGCCATACGTGTTATCAGGAAAGGGAACCGTATTTAGATACATCGTTAAAATGTCTTTCTTCGAATAGATGCTTTCGATCCGTTTGGCAATAATACTTTCCTTGATTTTGTTTACGACCATATACAAGGCGCCAGAACCCGAACGACCAAAAAGATTTTTCGCGAGTTGCAATGTGATGGTACTACCGCCACCAGAAGAGTCGTCTGATAAGAGAAGTGTTTTGAAAAACACACGCATTAAGCTCCTGTTATCTACACCATCGTGCTCATAAAACCGAATGTCCTCGGTTGCAATCAATGCGTCTATCAAATGTTGCGGGAAATCGGAATAGACTCTTGATTGCCTGTCATAAATATAAAGTTTGCCGATGAGATCATCATTTCTGTCCAGAATTTCTGTGGCCTGACTTTGTTTAAGATCAGAAATAGAGGCTGTAGTCGGAATTTTCCCCCAAAGTCCGAAAAAGATGCTTGCGTAAAAACCAAGAAATAGAATGAGTGCGCCACCAGCCATTAGTCCAATCCATTTAGCAATTGTTACGATTCGTTTTCTGCTTAACTTCATAGTGCTGTGAATTATATCAATTCAAATTAAAACGTTCAATTTCAAATTTTATTCCGGCGGATGTTATTTACTATAGAACTTACTAAATGTTATTGGGCTTTTCTCTCGGCAATAAACGTTTGAAGCTCTTTACCATACTTGGATCGTTTGACTTCGGGAGTCAAGGCGTTATTTACCGTGTCAAGATATTTAATATTGGCATCGTAGATTTCTGATAATACCAAAAAAGGAGCAATTTCGCTGTCTTTGTTATTCATTGCAAAATTAATTGTAAAAAGATACTTTCGTTTTATAAGTCCGTCATATTTATTGGCGGATAATTCCATCTTAATAGAATCATTATCTCTTTGCGCGTCAAAATTTTCTTTTATCAAATCGAGATTTTGATCACTAAAACGAGACATCATTTTTTTGTATTCTTCCCATTTCTCTTGTTGTTTGGATCCTTTTATCTTCATATCCATTTCAAAATTCTTACGGGTGGAATTGATTTCAGTAATACCTTCAGCAGCGAAGAAAGGCACGACATGTTCCTCATTATCATACTGATTCAATTTTAAATAAAGGATTTCCGGAGATTCCAGTTCGGTATGCAATTCAAATTCCGGATTGCCATTAATTTCTAAAGAATCGATAGTCACAAGCGAAGAATCCTGTAATTTTTGAAGGTAAACAGTTCCCCGTTTTAGATCTTTGACAGTTCCTTTTAAGGTGAAATTTGACGAATCATCTGCACATGAAACAATTAGAATAAGAAGGAAAGCTGATAGAATAGTTCTCATAGGATACGTTTGTTTTTTGGAGGGCAAATATCCTAATTATAATTTGAAATTAACTAACCAACGGCGGCTAATCGCATTAAAATTGTACAACCGATCGCTGCTATGGTGCCAACGGCATATCCAAAGACGGCCAAGAGAACACCTACCGTTGCGAGTGATGGATGAAACGCTGATGCCACGATGGGAGCAGAGGCTGCACCGCCAACATTAGCTTGGCTTCCAACAGCCAAGAAAAAATATGGCGCTCTAATAATTTTAGCTATTATGATCAATAAAAGGGCATGAATGGTCATCCATATCATTCCTACAGCAATCAACCCAGGGTTATCGAAAATTGACAATAAATCGATTTTCATACCTATTGAAGCAACTAAAATATAGATAAAAACACTTCCGAATTTACTGGCGCCGGCGCCTTCATAATTTTTTGCTTTGGTAAACGATAGGATGATGGCAAATAATGTTGCAAGACTGATCATCCAGAAAAATTGAGAATCTAAAAAGGTCAAGGTGTTTCTTAAAGTTTGGGATTCAATGCCACTAACGATTGTCTTGAAAAAAGGAGCTAAATAATTGGCACCTATGTGTGCGAAACTTACGGATCCGAAAGCGATGGCGACCATGATCATAATATCCGTCAGGGATGGATTACGTTTAACGCTTTTTGCAAAGCTGGTAACCTTTGCCTTGAGTGCCTCGATGGCGGTATTATCAGCTTTGAGCCACTTATCAATAGCCTTGGACCTTCCAATGCCGATAAGCAAAATAGCCATCCAAATATTGGCGACCACAATATCAACGAATACCATTTTGCCGTATTCGGTTTGATTATAACCGTAAATTTCCAACATCGCCGTTTGGTTGGCACCGCCACCAATCCAGCTTCCGGCCAAGGTGGACAGGCCTCTCCAAACGGCATCTGGTCCTGCGCCGCCTACCGTTTCAGGTGACACCATTGATACCAATAAAATGGCGATGGGACCACCAATAACAATTCCTAAAGTTCCGGTCAAAAACATGACCAATGCCTTCCATCCTAAATTGAAAACCGCTTTTAGGTCAATGCTCAACGTCATAAGCACCAATGCTGCTGGAAGTAAATAACGACTGGCCATATAATAGAGGGTCGTACTATGATCTACAACCTCGCCAGTGTCACTTGTCGTTTGCCATTCAGGAGCAATTAGCCCAACCGTGGTTAACACCGCCGGAAGCATATAAGCCATAAACAATCCGGGAACAATTTTATAAAATTTTGGCCAAAAGCCGGTTTTAATCGATTCCGTATAAAATATAAGCCCTAATGCGAGCATTAGAAGCCCAAAAACAATCGTATCATCTGTAAAAATTGGCTCTGGTAACATAGTTTGAGTTTAAAAAATGCAAAATACTACAATTTCGAATATAAAAAAAAGCGACTAGGTAGAGTCACTTTCAGTATCTGGTTGAACTTTTGGCTTGTGAAGTGCTTTTTAATGAAATATGACGTCATTAAAATGATCAAAGTATAAATTTTAGGTATAGAAAAAGCTTTTGGCATGGAGTTTGAAATAAACTTAGTGTACATGATTATGCCCCACATTACAAAAAAGGAGTAGTTAACCTTTGGGGATTGTTAACAGTACATTTTGGTTGGTTAGTTAATAGGAAAAGCATCCCATTCGGGGTGCTTTTTCAATTTGAAATAATACCAGATTACTTATTTTTAATGAAAGTAATAATACTGCTAACCAACTCTTGTGATATTGATCTTGATGAATCGTTGTAAGACTTTGCGTTTTCCTGATCATCGTTTTCGATCTCAAATAACACATGATTCATGTTATTGATAAATTTGATTTCAGCGTTTTGCGCAGCGTCCTTTAACTTCTGCGTTTCTTCACTGGTGACTTGGAAATCATTTGTACCATTGATGATCAATACTGGGATTTTTAAAGCTTCGATAATTTTAATAGGATCGTGAGCCATCCAACTCATCATAAAAGGCTGTACACTCAAATCGAACATGGATCCTAAAGCTTTTGGATACTGATTAGTTGTTTTTCCGTTTTGTAGCGTAGTGATGATACGCTTCGTATCCTCTGTAAACATGGGAGCTGTCAATTCCACTTGTTCTAGAATCAAAGCATCGATGGTTTTTCCCGATCCGGCAATGGATATAAAGCTATCGGCCATATCTTTTGAGGCTAACATCCCCACCAAGCTGCCCTGTCCGTGACCTATAATGACAATTTTTTGATATCTCTTCTTATTTTTGAAATATGAAATGATGTCTTTGGCATCGGAGACAAAATCATCGAACTTAATATTAGAATTAAAATTACCTTTTCGAATTTGTTTCACAATGCGTTTATCATATCGAAAGGTTGAAATGCCGTCATTGGAAAGTGCAATTGCTAATTTTTTAAGCGTACCGCTTTTCTGAAAGTCTTGATTCCCATCCCTATCTATCGGGCCTGAATCTGCAATGATAATTGCTAACACCGCCCCATCAATAGTAGGAGTTAGTAAGGTTCCGTCAATAAATTTGGATATGGCAACTTCTTCGGTTTCAAAGGAGCCTTGCTGTGAAAACGACAAATTGGAAATAATTCCAATAAAAAATAGCATTATGTATCTCATGGCTTTCGATCAATTAATAATAATTAAAAATACTGCTTTTATACAAACGTTAAAAACCAATTGATATTTTGAGCTATTAAAAACGCCTAAATATTTCAAAAGTAAATTGTCGACTAGGTATTTCATCGATGAAATGCATAATTTCGTCTTTAATTGTTAAAATTAAATGTATTTCATCGATTTATTATGTATTATAACTGATATATTAAAATATGCGTTTATATTTGAAGTGTACTAAAGAATAAGAATTTAGGCTTTAGTATAATGGATTAATTAATTAATATTTGCCTTATATTGTTGACTACGGAAACCCCAAATCTACGATGTAAAACGAAAGCAAATTAGGAAAACCGAGGTTGAGGGACCTCGGTTTTTTAATTTAATGTCCTGAACGTTAAATTGATTCTTGCGCCAATCTGTTTTTTGGTCTTTGGTATGTGATGCAGCCAATAGTGTTGCATACTGCCTTTCATAAGTAATAGACTGCCATGTTCTAAAATCAGTTTGTGCTTTTGATTTTTGATCGTGCGATGTTTAAAATGAAATACACGTGCTTCTCCAAAACTCACCGAAGCGATGACAGGGTTTTTTCCTAATTCTTTTTCATTATCCGCATGCCAACCGTTACTGTCCGATCCGTTTCTATAAAGATTGAGTAAAACCGTTGTAAAGTGATGGTCTGCGGCCTGCTCCACCTTTGATTTGATTTCAGAAAGTACAGTGTTGAATGGATGGGGATTCATTATAATGTTTGAATAGGAATACGGCTTGGTATTGGAAGCGAATAATGCTGTTAATCGGGGTTGTGGATGTGTTTTCCCAAAAACGGTGATGGTATCATGTTGCCAAGGAATGGATGTCTTTAGTTCCTCAAAGATAGTATCGGAACGATTGAGATCGAAAAATTTGGGATAGTAAATGAGTTCCGCATCCGGTAGGTTAAAGGCTATTTTATTAGAATCGAATAAGTCCATAACATAATTTTTTCTAAATTAGCTCAAAGCTTATGAACTACAAAATTATCATACTATTCTTAATGACCTTGATGTTGGCTCCCCAAGATCCGCAGGAATTACCTGAAGGATTTGTTTACGTTGACAGCATCATTCCTAATTTGGATGTGGAATTGAGATATTTTACGAATCATAATTTTGTTGGTGATACCATCACAGGATACGAATCTAACCGATTAATCCTTACTGAAGCATCTGCCAAAGCCCTAAAATTGGTCCAAGATGAGCTGCAACTCCAAAATATCTGCTTAAAGGTGTATGACGGTTACCGTCCGCAACGTGCTGTCAATCATTTTGTGGAATGGGCAAAAGCTTTAGGAGACACGATCAACAAGGAGGTCTATTATCCTAGAGTGAAAAAACGCAATTTATTTAATGAAGGCTATATTGCTTCTAAATCAGGTCACAGTAGAGGAAGTACAATCGATTTGACCCTTACAGATGGCAATACAGGTGAGCCGCTTGACATGGGCAGTCCTTATGATTTCTTTGGAGAAGAATCGTGGGTTTCGTATGAGGGAATTTCCGAAGTTCAAAAATCAAATCGTGAGATTCTTCAATCCGTAATGAAAAAATATAATTTTAGAAACTACGCCAATGAGTGGTGGCATTTTACTTTAAGATGGGAACCATTTCCGGAAACTTACTTTGATTTTGTAGTGAATTGACAATTCACCAGTTCCTCTACAATAACACTGAATAGTTAGTGTAGCAAATTCGTTTTTTTAATCCACTAATTTACAAATACCACCAAGCCCAATACATCAACCCAAACTGCATGGGAATCCGCAATAATAATATCCATTTCGGAATGCCTGCAGCGGCCTTTTCACTGGTCAGCATATAAAAATGAACCAATAGGAATACTGCGAGCATTGCAATAATACCATAAATGGAGAAGGCTTTTGTAACTGAAAACAACAATCCAACGCCCAATAAAATCTCTGCAATACCACTTAAGCTGACCATCAATTGATGATTAGGAATGTAGCGAGGCATGATCCTCATGTACATTTTTGGTTTGATGAAATGCATGATGCCCGCGAAAATATAGATCGCTGCCATCACATATAAATGCCAATAATCATTCATCTTTAAATACGTTAAATGTGAGTCCGATACCATAATTGTTAAGCCCGGATTTTAATAAAGTTGATTGTACATCACTTCCCTTTTCAAATCGCGACCAATTGTTGCCATTCACAAAAACCCGCTTGATGTAGGTTCGGTTTTCTTTTATTTCATCGGTAAATGGGAGTAGAGGCCTAAAATTGGTCGGTATTTTTACTGTAGTGTTTCCCGATATAATTTCCTTATACTTTTTATTTGGTAGTAATTTTCCCGCCTCATCAGTATATCCTAAAACTTGGATGGATACAAACAAGCCATTTTCTGGCATCATCAAATTAAATTCAGAAACATCGAGATCATAAGCGTCACCACCTTCTTCTGTAGCTCTGAATACGATGGTTTCGTAAAGAAGTTCCTTTCCGGGAGAGCCATTATTTTGTCTGTAAAATTTTGCTTTAAATAAAGTTGAGAACGGTTTTTTGTCGGCATTCTTTTTAGTGCGCTTTTCCCAGTCTTTAGATTCTAGCGTAATGGGAAAATGAACCATGGTAATTTGTCTATCGGCCGCGTCATCGTTAGGAAAGTATACCGCGATTTCGGATTCTATCGTTGGCAACCAACAGTGGTAATAATCATCATCAAGATAGGGGTCTAACGTTTCTTCTTTAAATTTGCGGTTTATTTTGGTATTGATCACCACTTCATTCAGCTCATCAATGTTGGAGTCTAGCAGGATACTATCTTCAACATTTGCCGCGGCAACAGTATATGATTTATAACCCAAGGCTGATAGATAAAGTGAGTCGACATCTGGATATAGTTTTTCGGTAAAAACAAACAGACCCTCATCATCGGCAAACATGCCTGTACCATTACCAAATGAGATATTGGCATACGACACCGGAGCGCCTGTTATGGCGTCTTTGACGGTGGTTTGTGCCGAACAAGTAGGAATTATAAGTATACAAAATAGGGTTAGATAAATGTTATGCAGCATTGGCTTTTGTTTTAGAGATCCATGTATCAATTTTACGTTCTAACAATTTCAATGGTAAACATCCTGATTCTAAAACCTGATTATGAAATTGTCCGATATCAAATGTGTTCCCCAATTCTGCTTCTGCTTTGGCTCGCAATTCTCTAATTTTTAATTGGCCTACTTTATAGGATAAGGCTTGGCCTGGCATGGCCATATAGCGTTCGATCTCTGAAGTGATGCCTTCTTCACTTTCTGCTTCATTTTCCATAGAATATGTGATGGCGTCTTCTCGTGTCCACCCCTTACTGTGCAACCCTGTATCGACGACCAAACGGATCGCTCTGTGCATTTCGGCACTCAACATACCGAAATATTGATACGGATCGGTGTAAAGTCCTAATTCTTTTCCGAGTGACTCAGTATACAACGCCCAGCCCTCGCCATACGCGCTGTACCATAATGTTTTTCTGAAGTTTGGTAAATCCTTATTTTCCTGTTGTAATGAGATCTGATAATGGTGACCGGGAATGGCTTCATGTAGAAACAATGATTCATCCGAAAAACCATTATAGGTGTTTGCATCTAGAATTGGCACATAAAAAATTCCGGGACGCGTACCGTCTAGAGAGCCACTATTGTACTCGGCACTGGCAGAGGCTGCTCGAAACGCTTCCGTTTGTCTCACTTCGAAGGGTGTATTTGGTTTCAAATCAAATAATGACTCCAATTGGGGTTGCATAGTTTCATGAATTTTGTTGAAATTGTCGATAACGCCTTGCGCGGTCGTATAGGGCATCAATTCCTTTTTAGTTCTGACATGATCAAAAAAGGACATCAACGTGCCTTTAAAACCAACCTCTGTTTTTACTTTTTCCATTTCAGATAAAATACGAGCAACTTCATCCAGACCTAATTGATGGATTTCATCGGCAGTCATATCGGTTGTCGTGAATAATTTTATTTGATGGTCATAATATGATTCCCCATCTGTAAGCGCCCCGATGCCACTAGTTTCGCGGCCTGCTTCAAGATAATCGGTACTCATAAAATCGTGCAAATTTGCATAAGCTGGAATGATCTTATCAGTGATATACGTTTTGTAAAGCGTGGTCAATTCATTTTTATCTTCCTCCGAAAAGGTGTCTGGAAAGTTCGTGACAGGGGTATAGAATAAATGGTCTTCTATATTCGGGTTGGTCATGGCTTCCAATTGTGGCAATACTTTTTTGATCAATGATTTGGGTAATACCTGGCCTTCTTTGATCCCTTCTTTCATTTTATCTTCCGCAGAGGCCATCCAAAGCAGATAAGCATCCAATCGTTTGATCCAATTATTGTAATCAGCGACTGTCTTAAAAGGTTGAGAGCTTGATCCGCTTGCAAGTTGACCGATGTTCAGTTGCAGTGACCACATCTGGTTGATTGGCATCAAGTCATCTTTAAAAGCCAAGCTTTCCAATCTCATGTCACATTCCCATATTAAAATTTCTTTGCTCAATCGCTCCGACTCGGTAAGGTCCTTATCGTCATACTTTTTCATTTTATGGAGATAGTCTGTATAAAACGTTTTTTCTCGTTCTTTAAATTCGGGTGATAGGATATTTGGCAATTGGTCATTATACCGATTGTCTCCCGCAGATGTGGCATTGAGTGGATATAGTTTTAGCGTCTCCTCATGATAGGTTTCTAGAACGGTATTGAAATCTTCTGTTTCTTTAGTCTCTTTACTATTGGATTTGGAATCCTCTTTACATGCTAAAAACAGAAAAGTGACTGACATAAGAAGAATGAATTTTTTCATGGGCGGATTTGTGGTTTTATGTTCAAAAGGTTAAAGATACTTTAAATTGAATCAAAAAAAAACTGCCATCAGTTATGACAGCAGTTTCTAAGTCTAGTGTGTATTATGCTTACTGTTTGTCCAAATTCTTGGTCATGTGAAACCCTATGAATAGGCCAATGCCCGCAAGTAAAAAAATGGTTCCAACATATAATGGGCCGGGCATCAGATCGGTGTAATGCTCTAGAATCGATGCTATAAAAACACCTATTCCGACGCCCATTAGCAACAGCGCTAAATTTAAGATAAATACTTTCCATATAGGGGCAGCGTGTGTTCTGCCCCTCACAAATATGCTGGCATCGGCACCGTTCTCTATAAGTGCCAAGCGTTCTCTGTTTCGAGTTGAGAAGTATAAATAAAATACTCCGAAAATTGTTCCAAAAATTACTGGAATGATGATTAATTCTGATCCCATGATTGTTCGTTTTAAATTGATTAATTTTAATGTGTTCCTAGATTAGGACGATGCGTACAGTAAGATGGTTACAACTTTTTCTAATTATTTTTTCAATTTAGATGTAACCATTGATGTTGCAATGTCGTCAAATCACCAAATGGCCAACAACGACATAGACATTATCAATCAAGTAATAGAAGGAGATCCCACAGCGTTTGGTATTCTGGTCAATAGTTATAAGGATCTGGTATTTACATTGGCGCTTCGGATGTTGAAACACAGGGAAGAGGCTGAAGAAGTGTCGCAGGATACCTTTATTAAAGTTTATAAGTCGCTGAAGACCTTTAAAAACGATTCTAAATTTTCGACTTGGATTTACAGAATTACCTATAATACGTGTTTGGACCGTTTAAAGAAAAATAAAAAGGAGTTTCTTAATGTTCCTATTGATGAGTTTAGCGAGAGCGCATTGACAACTCTCGATAACGCTTTGAATATGATGGTTGCAAACGAACGCATCCATGCCATCCAAAAATGTTTAGAGTGTTTACCGTCAGAAGACAGTGCCTTGTTGACCTTGTATTATTTTGAAGACTTGTCGCTTGATGAAATTGCAGTGGTCGTAAATTTAACGGCTAATAACGTGAAAGTGAAATTATTTAGGAGTAGAAAAAAGTTAGCCTCCATTTTGAGAGCGCGATGTGAACCAGAATTAATTCAATATTATGAACGAGACGAGCGATAACCGAATCGAAAAATTAATCGATTCCATAATGAAGGACGCTCCAAAAGAGCAACCTTCTGTTGATTTTACTGCCAATGTCATGTCCCAACTGGCCTTGATATCAAACCACCAATCGACCGTTTATAAACCGCTGATCTCAAAAAAAGTATGGGGATTATTGGTGATAATAGTCGTAAGCCTTATAGTGTTTTTAGGTGTAAGTCAGCCAGCTTCACAATCATGGTTTCAAAGCTTTGATTTAAATAGTTTTGGCAATCATCGTATTTTAGGAAGGTTTGCTGCCATTCAGATTTCAGGTACAACCAAAGTTTCTATTGTCATGTTTGCAGTGATGCTGATGATTCAGATTCCAATTTTAAAACGGTATTTTGATAGTAGAATTTAGCATTAAATTGAAATAACTTTAGGT
>JBBSOJ010000066.1:0-13505 GCA_038259855.1 Flavobacteriales bacterium | reverse complement strand
ACGCTTGGCTTCAGATTTGATGAGCTGGCTATATGTTGATTTGTTTTCAATCAATTTGTACGTTTCTCAAATCTCAAAATAGCATTTTTCGGCTTTAAAGTTATCAAAGGCGTGATGCCGATCTCATCAAATTCTGGAAACACTTTATAATTGCGAACCAATTCCGTCACGGCAATGATCATTTCGAACATGGCAAAATTGTTACCGATGCATTTGCGTGGACCTGCACCAAAGGGAAAATAATGTGATGAGAATTGTCTGCTTCCCTCATCAAAACGTTCTGGTCGGAATTCTTGAGGAGCCTCCCAAAGTTCGGGGTGTCTATGGATTTCATAAATAGAGAAGAGTAGATTAGAGCCCTTTTCGAAAATTTTACCGCCGAAGGAATCTTCTTCAATATTCACACGATCTATAAAATATGCTGGTGGATAAAGACGCATGGCTTCTTCCAAAACCTGTTGGCAAACTTTTGATTTCATGACAAATGCCATCAAATCATCTGTTTCGTCACTATTTTTTTTGAGTTCCTCATAAATGCGCTCTTGCCATTCAGGATGCTTGGATAATAATTGAAACGTAAAGGTGAGTGCATTTGAAGTCGTCTCATGCCCAGCGGTAAATAAAATAAGGATTTCATCGATGAGCTGTTCTTCATCCATAAAATTTCCGTCGTCATATCTGGCCTCTAACAACATGTTGAGAAGATCATCATACGTTTCTGAATCGTTTCGTCTTGTATTTACAAGATTCTTCAATATCTGTCTTGCTTCCAACGTCAGATCGATATGTTCTTTTAAAATTCCACTGGCCTTAAACCACCATCCTAGATAGGGCTGTCTTAATTCTTTGACAAGCATTCGCTGACCGTCTTCAGTAATAAATTGCAATCTATTGATGTCAGAAACATCCGCAACCGTGGTAAAAAGAGATTTGACAACGGTTTGAAACGCCAGATCATTAAAAATCGGGAATACATCCATGGGTTCGTTGATTCGAATGCGATGGTATTCTAATTGAATGGCGTCTCGGACCGTTCCCAATAAATTTGAAAGGTATTTTTTATGAAAGGCTGGCTGTATTAATTGACGTTGTTTTTTCCAAAGTTCCCCTTCCGATGTTAAGAGTCCCCTGCCAACATATTTCACTAAATCTTCAGTCTGTATTTTCGACTTTACGTAATTTTTCTGATTCTTTTGAAGCACATACTCGGCGAGCGCTGCATCTCTTGAAAAAATAACCTGATCGTTCAATCCAATATTCAACTTAAAGCTATCGCCTTTTTCTTGAAAGTTTTTTAGGTGAAATGGTAAAGGATTTTTCAAGATCTCCAAAGAATGCTTAATAAATCGAAAGATGGAAACTTCTGGTAATTTTTGGTTTTGGGACATAAAACGTATTCTTTTTGAGTGATCTTAAAATAATCCGCCTTGAGTATTGATCTTTATTTTACCGAGGTGTTTGTAGGCTAGCTCCGTAACTTCACGCCCACGAGGGGTCCGCATGATGAAACCTTGCTGGATTAAAAATGGCTCATAAACTTCTTCGATAGTTTCGGCACTTTCGCTGACCGCTGTTGCCAAGGTTGTAATGCCGACTGGTCCTCCTTTGAATTTATCGATGATGGTGGTCAAAATTTTATTGTCCATCTCGTCTAAACCGTAGGCATCGACGTTCAAGGCTTTCAAGGCGAATTTCGCAATGGCAATATCAATACTTCCATTTCCTTTGATTTGAGCAAAATCTCGAACACGACGCAATAAAGCGTTCGCTATACGAGGTGTACCTCTACTTCTACCAGCAATTTCGACAGCTGCTTCCATGGAAATGGGAACATTTAATATATCAGCGCTTCGTTGTGTGATGGTTGTCAATAGCTCGGTATTGTAATATTGAAGTCTACTTTGAATTCCAAAACGTGCTCGCATTGGAGCTGTCAATAATCCGGAACGCGTTGTGGCTCCAATTAATGTAAAAGGATTCAAGTTGATTTGAACCGTTCTTGCGTTGGGTCCCGACTCAATCATGATGTCGATTTTGTAGTCTTCCATTGCAGAATAGAGATATTCTTCCACAATCGGACTTAAGCGATGGATTTCATCTATAAATAAAACATCACGTTCATCAAGATTGGTCAATAAACCGGCAAGGTCGCCTGGTTTGTCTAAAACTGGTCCAGACGTGACTTTAATACCAACATTCAATTCACTAGCAAGGATGTGTGCCAATGTTGTTTTTCCTAATCCTGGAGGTCCGTGAAATAAGGTATGGTCTAAAGCCTCATTTCTTTGATTCGCCGCTTGAACAAATATTTGAAGGTTTTCCAGAATTTGGTCTTGACCCGTAAAATCATCAAAGGATAAGGGTCTTAATTTCTTTTCAACATCAAATTCTTCCGGAGAAAAATTGTCATTGGATGGATTGAGATTGTCATTCATAGGTATTTCCGCCTTAACAGAAATTTAGATTATCACTGTAATAAAATAGATGCAAAACAAAGGTACGTAAAAAGCCTTTCGCAAACGGAAAGGCTTTTTGTATATAAATGAGGTGTTGATTGCTTTTGTGATTTGACAACAATAAATATTAATTAGTGTTGTAATTCTTCTTCACCTTCCATTAAAGGAACGTTCTGCATCACATAATCAACATCATGACCTGGTTTACTATAATCGTATGGCCAACGGTATACATGAGGAATCGCTCCTGGCCAGTTGCCATGCACATGTTTTACTGGTGTTGTCCATTCTAAAGTCGTGGATCTCCATGGGTTTTGAGGTGCTACCTTTCCGTAGAAAATACTGACAAAGAAATTATACATATATACTAATTGGAATGCGCCACCAATTAAAGCAAATACAGTGATAACAACATTCACGTTCGCTAAATCGTCGAACAATGGAAAGTTTGTATTAGTATAGTAACGTCTTGGTAACCCTGCCATTCCAATAAAGTGCATTGGGAAAAATACACCATAAGCACATATTGCCGTCACCCAGAAGTGAATATATCCAAGATTTTTGTTCATCATACGCCCGAACATTTTAGGATACCAATGGTAAATCCCTGCAAACATTCCATAAAGTGCTGATATACCCATTACCAAGTGAAAGTGAGCAATAACGAAGTAGGTATCATGCACATTGATATCAAGTGCACTATCACCAAGAATAATTCCTGTTAAACCACCTGTGATAAACGTAGATACGAATCCTATGGAAAACAGCATCGCAGGATTCATCTGTAGATTCCCTTTCCATATGGTCGTTATCCAGTTAAAGGCCTTGACACCTGATGGAATCGCAATCAATAATGTTGTGAAAGTAAAGACAGATCCCAAAAATGGATTCATCCCCGAAATAAACATATGGTGACCCCAAACGATAGTCGATAAAAATGCAATAGCTAAAATGGAGGCAATCATAGCACGGTATCCAAAGACAGGCTTTCGAGAACTACTTGCGAGAACTTCAGAAACGATTCCCATGGCTGGTAGAATAACAATATAAACTTCAGGATGCCCTAAAAACCAGAATAAATGCTCGAACAATACTGGAGATCCGCCTTGGTAATGCAGTACTTCACCCTGAATGAAAATATCAGACAAGAAAAACGATGTTCCAAAACTTCTATCCATGATCAACAATAATGCTGCAGATAACAACACAGGGAACGAAATCACACCAATTACGGCCGTGATAAAGAAGGCCCAGATCGTCAATGGCAAACGTGTCATAGACATCCCTTTCGTACGTAAATTGATGACCGTTACGATATAATTAAGAGATCCTATTAACGATTGTGCTATAAACAACGCCATGGATACGAGCCAAAGAGTCATACCGAGACCAGAGCCTGGTTGTGCCATAGGGAGTGCGCTCAAAGGAGGATAAATAGTCCATCCTGCGGCGGCTGGTCCTGCTTCCAAGAAAAGAGATGAGCACATGATGATACAAGAGACAAAGAAAATCCAAAATGACACCATGTTAAGAAAGCCTGAAGCCATATCTCGAGCACCAATTTGCAATGGAATCAAAAGATTACTAAAGGTACCACTCAATCCTGCGGTTAATACAAAGAAGACCATGATAGTACCATGAATCGTAACCAATGCCAAATAAATGTCAGCGTCCATAACACCGTCAGGCGCCCACTTTCCTAAAAGTGCTTCAAATAATACATTAGGTTCTTCTGGCCAAGCAAGTTGTATACGCATCATAAGCGACATCATAACCCCAATAACTCCCATAAGAGTACCGGTAATTAAATACTGCTTAGCAATCATTTTATGATCTTGACTAAAGATGTATTTAGTTATAAAGGTCTCTTTGTGATGATGTCCGTGATCGTCGTCGTGTGCGTGAGTATCTACTGCGTGTGTTGACATAATCTATATATACTTTTTTAAAGAATTTTATTCAATTTGTTATTGAGCTACTACGTCTGATTCGCTCGGCATTTCAATCTCGGACGGATCCACAACTTCTGCATCCGCTTCCTCATTCTTCGTCATGGATTTTTTGAACGTTGTTTGTTCTTTCATCCATGCATCATATTCTTCCTGCGTCTCCACAATGATATTCATCTGCATGTTGTAGTGAGATCTACCACAAATTTTATTACACAATAACAGGTAATTAAACTCATAAGGGTCAAGGGCTTCTTTACCTTCGGCAGTCAACTCTTTACTTTTATCTCTCCTTATTCCATTAATCCTTTGAACTTTATCGATCATATCAGGATTCTCACGCATCTCCTTGGTAGTTACTGTTGGTGTAAAACCAAACTGCGTAATCATTCCAGGGACACAGTTCATTTGAGCTCTAAAGTGAGGCATATACGCCGAATGCAAAACATCCTGAGAACGCATTTTGAATAAGATAGGGCGACCTACTGGCAAGTGTAACTCCTTCACAACGACATCATCGTTAGCATTAGGATCAGACTCATCAACACCTAGAATATTTGCATTATCGATATCAATCAATCTGACATTGGCTAGACCAAGTACATTATCTTCACCGGAATAGCGTGCCGTCCAATTAAATTGTTGTGCATACAGTTCGATGATCATAGGATCATCATCTTCACTCACGTTCATGATAGCAGTCCATGTAAACAATCCGTAGATGATAAGTCCTGAAAGAACGACTACAGGAATCAAGGTCCAAATCGCTTCTAAAGTATTGTTATCCGCATAGAACAAGGCTTTTTTGCCTTTTTCTCCTCTATACTTAAATGCAAAATAGTAAAGTAAGAATTGAGTGATCGTTTGAGTAATGAAGATCACGATCATCGTTACAATCATCAAGTTGTCTATCCCTTGGCCATGTTCTGAAGCCGAATTGGACATAAGAGGTAAATCCCCAAATTGTACAAAACAAATGATGGTGATAACGTAAATGAAAATCAGGAACCCAATCATCAAATAACCGTTGACATTGTTATCGTGATCTGTTGCTACGCCAGAGGTATCTGAAATTGGACTTGATTGAGATAAATCAAATATCTTGACCATTTGCCAAATCGCAACACCTACAAAAAGTACTATTATAATTGTTAAAAAAGCAGTCATTGTCTTTTCTCTTCTTTAAATACTGTTATTAATAATGGAAATGCTCACTCTCGTGAATGAAAGGATTTCGTTTTGCAATCAAAGGTGCTTTTGTCAATGCCGTAAACACTACGAATAAAAACAATCCTCCGAACAGAAGCACAGAGCTTATTTCCGGAATTCCGATAAACCATCTGTCACCAACTGTCGCTGGCATGATCATATTGAAAATATCAATGTAATGCCCACATAAAATTACGATACCCGTCATCACAACAAACCAATTGATTCGTTTGTAATCGCTGTTCATAAGTAATAATAATGGGAAAATGAAATTCAATACGAGCATTCCGAAAAATGGAAGGTTATAATCTTCTATACGCGTCACGAAATAAGTCACCTCTTCTGGAATATTCGAATACCAAATCAACATAAATTGTGAGAACCAGAGGTACGTCCAAAAGATACTGAATCCGAACATAAATTTAGCCAAATCATGGATATGACTATTATTTACTTGTGGTAACAAACCCTTCCCTTTTAAGTACATCGTCACCATTGCAATAACGGTTACGGCACTTACAATCATACTTGCAAATACATACCATCCGAATAGGGTACTGAACCAATGTGGATCAACACTCATAATCCAATCCCAAGACATAATAGATTCTGTATAAATAAAGAATACTAAAAATGCCGCTGCAATACGAAACGATTTTTTGAAATATCGATTATCACCTTCTTCGGCGTTATCTTGCGCAATTGAAAATTTACGAGCATAATACCGATAGATACACCATCCACTTATAAATATCAACCCTCTAATAATGAACCAAGGTAAATTTAACCAATCTGTTTTTGCAGCAATCAATTTATCATGGGCAACCACTTCTGGATCCATCCAGATGAAAAGGTTATAATGCCCAAGTGTCCCTGAAGCCACAGCAATGCCAAGAACAATTAAGGCACCAGGCAGTAAATAAGCCGTTATACCTTCCATCACTCTAAATAAAAGTGGGGACCAACCAGCTTGTGCTGCAAATTGAATGGCATAAAAAGCCAAAGCTCCTAATGCGATCATCATAAAGAAAAACGCAGCAACATATAACGCAGACCAAGGTCTGTTAGCTATTTGGTGTTGAACATGCTCTGCATGCTCGTCGCCACTATGCGCACTTGCGATATCAATATCAGTGGCTCCGAATCCTGTAGTTTGGGCATCTGAATTATGATCTCCACCAACTACATCATCGTGAGTACTTTCTGTTTGTGATTCTTCTGACATATGAGATCCGTCAGTACTAGACAAAGCGTCTTCAGCGTGCGCATCATGAGCATTGTCTGAATGATCCATATCTCCAGCCACCACATGAGCTTTTGTATCAGCATCGTGACTACTTCCATGAGCGGAATGCTCTTCAGATAACATCGTTTTGACCTCTTCCAAAGACTTGTGAGATGTCATAAACCCGACAGCCACTCCTAAAGCTCCCAAGACCATCAGGATTATCGAAAAAATCTTTAATCTATTTGAAAATGTGTACATATCTATATTGAATCTTTAACAGTCTTACTTCCTCCGAGTTCGGATTTCAATGTCATCACGTAATCAACCACTTGCCAACGCTCTTCTTCATTCAATTGGTTTGCGTAGGAGCCCATGGTATTTTTACCGTAGTAAATAACGTGATAAATACTTCCTTCCGTAATCGCTCTACCGGCATCATCATACGATGGAACGCCTAATATTTTTTCTCTTTCAACCAAAAGTCCTTTACCGTTACCATTTTTACCGTGACAAATTGCACAGTAAATATCATATAGCTGTCCTCCTACCATCTCATCGACTTTTGTAGAATCCAGAGGATTCGTCAGAGTAGCTTTTGCCGCATCGTAGCCTTCATTAGTATTTTCAATTTCATAAAGATCATGACCTCTTGCAATCGTTCCATCAGCAGGAATTTGTGCTTCCATACCATTCGGAAAAAAATCCGCTGGCTGATATGCCTCGTATCCGACAGATTCATACATATTAGGCATATATTGATAATTAGGTCTTGATTTCTTATTGCAAGAAGCAAAAGCTATCAGGATGATCATCAATAGTGATATATTATAAATACGTTTCATCATTTTTCTAATGTGCTTTATCAATTAACGTCACTTCAACAGCTCCAGTCTCTCTCAATATGTTAAACTGTTCATCCACATTGTGCCCTGCTGTAATTTCCATTAAAAAATGGTCATCTGTAGTTCTCGTATCTGGATTTTCAGCCTGTTTAAATGGCCACATTCTACTTCTTAAATAAAACGTGATTACCATTAAGTGAGCGGCAAAAAACACTGTTAACTCAAACATAATAGGGACAAAAGCCGGCATATTTTCGATATAACTAAAACTTGGCTTTCCACCAATGTCTTGTGGCCAATCCTCAATCATTATATAGTTCATCATCACTACGGAAACAATCAATCCTACGCAGCCATATAAGAATGCTGTGATAGCCAAACGCGTTGGTTCCAATCCCATTGCTTTGTCCAGTCCATGCACTGGGAATGGTGTATATATTTCTTCAATATGATATCGTTCTGCACGCACCTTTCTAACAGCTGCCATCAAAACATCGTCATCCGTATAAATAGCGTGAATTACTTTAGAAGATTCTTCCATACTATTGTTGATTGTTTATTAATAATTTAGCTTGTCCTGCCCAATCGTCGCGCTCTGCTCTCCCTGGGAATGATGCTGTAATGTCATCCAACAAGTTATATTCAACTGTCGTCATATTGCTGACCTGTAAATAAGAATAAATACCTATTCCGTTAAGGATTTCTACCATTTTTGGACCGATGCCATTAATTTGCTGCAAGTCGTCTTTTGTTTGCGTCAATGGGTCAAAACTTCCAACACTGTCTAACAGTTTCTCAATAGCTTTAGGATCATGACTTTCTACTACCGTCGTCTGACCGACGATGGGAGCACCTGAATGTGGCACTACATTATGAGTTCGGACGTCAGAACCGGTACCCACCAAGCTATCGCCTCGTTCTCTGATTTTCTTATAACGCTCACCTGATGATTTCAAAATAGTTTTGACCTCTGCTTGAGCAATCACAGGGAATGTTCGCGCATACAATAAGAATAATACAAAGAAGAATCCTATAGTTCCTATGAAAATTCCTATATCAACAAATGTTGGAGAGAACATTGTCCATGAAGATGGCAAATAATCTCTGTGCAACGATGTCACGATAATAACAAATCTCTCAAACCACATACCAACATTCACGACGATAGAGATAAAGAAAGAGAACATAATGCTTGTCCGCAATTTTTTAAACCACATGAATTGTGGTGAGAACACATTACAGCTCATCATTAATAGATATGACCACCAGTAAGGACCCGTTGCTCTATTTAGAAACGCATACTGTTCATATTCCACACCTGAATACCATGCAATAAATAACTCTGTAATATAAGCTACACCAACTATAGAACCTGTTATCATGATAACAATGTTCATCAATTCAATGTGCTGAACAGTAATATAGTCTTCAAGATTACAAACTTTACGCATGATGATCAATAACGTATTCACCATGGCAAATCCGGAGAAAATCGCACCTGCAACAAAGTATGGTGGAAAAATCGTTGTATGCCATCCAGGAATTACTGAAGTCGCAAAGTCAAAGGATACAATCGTGTGTACAGAAAGTACCAAAGGTGTTGCCAAACCAGCAAGAACCAAAGACACTTCTTCAAAACGTTGCCAATCTTTTGCTCTACCGGACCAACCGAAACTCAATAAGGAATAAATTTTCTTTTGAAACGGTTTAATCGCTCTATCACGCAACATGGCAAAATCAGGAAGTAAACCTGTCCACCAGAATACCAAAGAGACTGATAAGTACGTAGAGATTGCAAATACATCCCAAAGTAAAGGTGAATTAAAATTGACCCAAAGGGATCCGAATTGATTTGGAATCGGTAATACCCAATATGCTAACCATGGTCTTCCCATGTGAATGATTGGAAATAAACCTGCCTGAACAACCGAAAATATAGTCATCGCCTCTGCAGACCGGTTGATCGCCATACGCCATTTTTGACGGAATAGTAAAAGTACCGCTGAAATCAGAGTTCCTGCGTGACCAATACCTACCCACCAAACGAAGTTGGTAATATCCCAAGCCCAACCGACTGTTTTGTTAAGACCCCAAACACCAATTCCAGTAGAAACGGTATAAATGATACATCCAATTCCCCAAAGAAAAGCGACAAGTGCAATAGAAAAAACTATCCACCATGCTTTATTGGCTTGTCCTTCGACAGGTCGAGCTACATCCACACTCACGTCGTGGTATGATTTTTCACCTGTAACTAAAGGTCTTCTAATAGGTGCTTCGTAATGAGACGCCATAATTATCTACTTGTTTCTTTAATTAGTTATTAGTTTGAATCTTTAAGTCAGAAGTTTAAAGTTGTTAATTCTCGCTTCTTAATATTCAGTTTTTCAAACTTTACTTACAGTCTTAAATATATTCTTAAAAATGAAACTTTATATTGAAACTTGAAATGCTTTCAACACAAATTTCGAGTTTTATGCTTCTGCTGTATTTCTCACTTTAGTGTGGTACTGAACGTTTGGTTTAGTCCCTACACTTTCCAATAAGTGATACATACGATTATCTTCTTTAAGTTTTGCAACTCTACTTTCTTTGTCATTGATATCTCCAAAAACCATCGCTCCATTGCCACAGGCAGATGAGCAAGCCGTTTGGAATTCGCCATCCTTGATCACACGTCCATCACGCTTGGCATCCAAAATCGTTTTCTGTGTTTTTTGAATACATAGAGAACATTTTTCCATGACACCCCGAGAACGAACAGTCACATCTGGATTCAATACCATACGTCCTAAATCATCATTCATGTAATAATCAAACTCATCGTTTTTATTATACAAGAACCAGTTAAAACGACGCACTTTATAAGGACAGTTGTTAGCACAGTAACGTGTACCTACACAACGGTTGTAAATCATGTGATTCTGACCTTGACGACTGTGTGAACTAGCTGCTACAGGACAAACGGTTTCACATGGTGCATGATTACAGTGCTGACACATGATAGGCTGGAAAGCTACTTGTGGATTATCCGCAGGATTTTCCATATCTCCAAGCACTTGTTTCACACCATTGTCACCCAACAGACCTTTAGCATCTTCTTTTCTTTCGATATCGCCTTCAAAGGTTTCTTCGGAAGAATAATATCTGTCAATACGCAACCAGTGCATATCTCTACTTTTTCGAATTTCTGCCTTACCAACAACAGGTACATTATTTTCAGCATGACAAGCAATAACGCAAGCACCACAACCTGTACACGCATTTAAGTCAATTGCCAAATTAAAGTGATGACCAATGGTACGATCAAATTCATCCCATAAATCAACTTCTGGAGACGTTACTGGTGTTTCAACATGATTTAAAGAAACCATAGGAACAGCATTCCAATAGTTTTTATCTTTCGTATTGAAAATCTCTAGCGTCGTTTCTTTGATGATATCACCACGACCCATTAAGGTATTTTGCAACTGAACACATGCAAATTCATGTTCTCCAGCGACCACTTCCATAGATACATTTGACTGTGTCGAATTGAAGTTTTTATAGAAAAGGTAAGCATTCTTACCTGTCTGCATTTCATTTTTTAAGCCTTTTTGACGACCATAACCCAACGCCATTCCGATGGATCCTGGTGCTTGACCTGGCTGAATAATCACTGGCATTGTTACCTTAAGATCATTCATTTTAATTTCAACTAAGCTACTGTTCAATCCACCATCAGCAACATGCCAATTTTTTATTCCCAGTCGATCAGCATCTACTTTAGAAACAGTTACATAATTATCCCACGATACTCTTGTAATTGGATCTGGAAATTCTTGTAACCACGGGTTGCTGGCATGTTGACCGTCTCCCATTCCAATTTTAGTATACAAGGTCAATTCTAATCCTGTAGCATTTTCAGAAGATCCCAACGTTCTTGCAGCATCACCACCTGATACAGATGCACCTCCAGAAAAACTTGAAGTTGAATTCGCACCTTGAGTTGTTGACGATGACGTAGATTGCATCGCAGTGTCGTCTTGGTCTTCTTTTTTGATTCCAACGCCAACAGCGGCATCGTGAATAATACCACCAACTAATGTTCTGTCTTTAGTAGTATTTGCAGTATTAGTCGATTCTTCCGTAGTAACGGATGATAATGACTTGGATGCTTTAACAGCAGAACTTCCTGTCATATACACACCATCATGCAACGCTTGATTAAAAGAACTACCACCTAAAACGCTACCAGCCCAATTTTCCTTGATATAATCATGATACGTCATATCATTCCCAGTCCACTTTAATAAAGCATCTTGAAATTGTCTCGTATCAAATAATGGACGAATAGTCGGTTGTGTTAAAGCGAATTGCCCTCTTTTTAGCTCCACATCGCCCCAAGACTCTAAATAATGAGGTGTTGGTGCAATATAATTGGCATTAGAAGCCGTTTCATCTGCTTTCAAGGCAAATGCAATGGACAACTCTAATGAAGAATTCTTTAAACCTTCAGCGAATTCTGAAGCATTTGGCAATGAATACATAGGATTAACACCACACATGATGATAGCTCCTACTTTTCCTGCCTTCATATCAGCGACTAAAGCAATAACTTCTTGATCGTTCCCTTGTCTTGTTGTTATAGGAGTGGACTTATCGAATGCCTTACTACCTAATGCGGCATTGATTTCTAACGCTACTAATTGCGCATTTACATCATTGATACCAGTAAGCAAAACGCCATTACTGCCAGCTTTTTTCAATTCGGAAGCTGCCATTTGAACAGCTTTGTCAATATTTGCTGGTAAATCTGCAGTAACACTTTGCCCTGTAATGTAACTATATAATTTAGCTAATGCTTTGCGCTGTTGCGATGGTGTTGCAGGAATACGCTTATCAGCATTGGCACCAGTTAAAGACATATTGGCTTCAATTTGAATATGTCTAGACATTTTACCATTGGTAGGAATTCGGCCTTTGGCATAGTTTTGATCAAATCCACCACCTTGCCAATCTCCTAAAAAGTCAGCTCCAATAGACACAATTGTTCCTGCTTTGGACAAATCATAATTTGCCAAGGCGCGCTCACCGTATTTTGATTGGTAAGCATCCAACGCTGCAGATTCTGACACAGCGTCATACACTACATGTTTTACATTACCGTATTTTTCCTTAAATGTCGCAATCAATTTAGAAGTTGATGGACTGGCAAAGGTTTGTGTTAACAGTACAATTTGCTTTCCTGCATTTTTCAAATCCGTCAATTTCTGATTAGTTTCAGAATCGAACGTATCCCATGAGATTTTGCTATCACCTTTCATCGGCGATTTAACTCTCATACTATCGTACAAGCCAAGAACGGATGCATTTACTCGCGCATTAGCATAGGTAGTACCCATATCGTTATTCTCGATCTTAATAGGTCGGCCTTCACGGGTTTTTACCAAAACACTTGCAAAATCATAGCCATCTGCAATAGTGGTAGCATAATAGTTCGCCACTCCAGGAATGATGCTTTCCGGCTGAACTACATAAGGAATAGATTTGATGACTGGCCCTTCGCAAGCTGCAAGTGATGCGGCAGCGGTACTAAAACCAACGTATTTTAAGAAATCACGACGTGAAGTGGAAGACGTTTCCAAAGCCGACTTGTTTCCTAAAAAATCCTCATTCGGAATTTCCGTAACAAATTCGTTCTGTCTAAGCGTCTCAACAATGGGGCTATTTTCGTTTAGCTCCTCAACACTTTTCCAGTATTTCTTGTTTGATGACATAAGTTATATTTACGATTTTTGACTTTTAATTTACGATTTCGGTTAATGGATATTCAAATTTT
>JBBSOJ010000065.1:0-13537 GCA_038259855.1 Flavobacteriales bacterium | reverse complement strand
CGTCGCTTTATTGAGTTTTGTGGGTTGTTTAGGCTTTGCTTATTTTGTGTTGATGCATCTGCCAGCCATCGATTTTAGGCCTTATAAAGTAGGAAATAATTTACAAGAGCAGATGAGTACGCCACCAAACGCCCAAAAACCTATCATTGAATACAATTGGAAATTTAACGTCAATGGTGAAGAGAAAATCTTTACCACAATGGGAGATTACCCAACGGTAGATGGTGATTATGTGTCTGTAGATTACAACATGGTCGAAGAAGGTTTCGTACCGGCCATTCAGGATTTCTCAATAGAATCAGACGATGAAAATTTAACCGATCAATTTCTTGCAGAACCTAAATTGGTAATGATTGTTATGTATGATCTTACAAAAGGGGAATGGGAAGGTGTTGAAAAATTAAAGTCCATCTCCGAATCAGCCCTGAAAAAAGGTTATACGGTTATCGGCTTAACCTCTTCTGGAGGCGACGCAAAAGAACGATTTAAAACAGAGCACAATCTCAATTTCGATTTTTATCTGTGCGATGAGAAGGTTTTGAAAACGATCGTTAGAGCCAATCCAGGAATTGTTGTGTTGAATAAGGGCACAGTAACCCAGAAAAAGCATTGGAATGATGCCGATGAATTGGAATTTAAGTAATCTCTTAAATGATGGTTTTTAATCTAATACTGTATATGCTTCAGTAAACTAATATCTAAAATCTGCACAACTGATAGGCTATCTCCTAAATAAAATCTTTTACGCCATCCTAACCTTGTTTGGAGTCGTAACGGTCATTTTCTTTTTATTCAATGTGTTGCCCGGCGATCCTGCGCAAATGATGCTCGGTCAAAATGAAAATAGCGCTCAATTGGCAATCGTCAAAAAGAAGTACGGATTTGATAAACCTTTGAGTACCCAATACTTTTACTACTTAAATGATCTGTCACCTATCTCGTTTCATTCAAATAGTCTGGACGACTATACATATTTGAGCGAAGGTAAATATTCCGCCACTTCCTTGTTAAATATTGGTGACACTCACATCGTTTTAAAATTTCCATACCTTCGAGAATCATTCACCAAGCAAGGAAAAAAAGTGAGTGAGGTCATTGGAGAAACGCTTCCAAATACATTCGTATTGGCAGTCTCTGCCATTATAATCGCCATTTTTATTGGTATTGTATTGGGTATCATTTCAGCCTTATTTAAGGATCACTGGTTAGATAAGGTCATTCAAATTGTGAGCACGATAGGCATGAGCGTACCGTCATTTTTCAGTGCGATTTTATTTGCTTGGTTCTTTGGCTTTTTACTGCATGACTATACCAATCTTGAAATGACCGGAAGCTTGTATGAACTGGACGATTATGGAGAAGCCATGCACATTCAATGGAAAAATCTCATCCTTCCCGCGGTTGTTTTAGGGATTCGACCTTTGGCAGTGGTCATTCAATTAATGAGAAATTCGCTATTGGAAGTCTTCAATCAAGATTATATAAGAACAGCACGTGCCAAAGGGTTGAGCGAATTTCAGATCATTAGAAAACACGCCTTAAAGAATGCCATGAATCCGGTCGTTACCGCCATATCAGGTTGGTTTGCCTCGATGTTGGCAGGGGCCGTTTTTGTAGAATATATTTTTGGATGGAACGGACTCGGGAAAGAAATTGTCAATGCCTTAAACACACTCGATTTGCCAGTCATTATGGGTGCTGTGTTAATTATTGCCTTGGTCTTCATAATTATCAATATTTTTGTAGACATAATATACGTTTGGTTAGATCCTAAAGTTAAACTTCAATAAAATCAACATGAGAAAACAAATAGTCGCAGGAAACTGGAAAATGAATAACGATTTGGCTCAAACCGAAACACTAATTACCGAGTTAAAATCACAAACAAAACCTCAAGATGTTGAGGTCATGATTGCGCCATCCTTTACCAACCTATGGCAATCTTTTAACACACTCAAGGAAAACCCAATTGAGGTCATTGCCCAAAACATGCATTTTGCAGAATCAGGAGCCTATACTGGCGAGGTCAGTGCGTCCATGCTATTGAGTCTAGGAATAAAAACCGTCATTTTAGGGCACAGCGAGAGACGTGCCTATTTTAATGAAACCGATGACATCCTGGCGAAAAAAGTAGATGCAGCATTGCAAAATGAATTGAGGATTATCTTCTGCTTCGGAGAGGAATTGAAAGATCGAAAATCGGGAGATCACGAGTCGGTAGTTGCAAGTCAGATAAAAAACGCGCTTTTTCATTTAGACGCTTCTGCTTACGAGCATATTGTGCTAGCATATGAACCGGTTTGGGCCATAGGCACGGGTGAAACTGCAAGTCCAGAGCAAGCACAAGACATGCATGCTTTTATTAGAAAAACGTTGGCAAGCAAGTATGGAAAAGACGTTGCTGATACCGTGTCTATCTTATATGGTGGAAGTGTAAAGCCCAACAACGCCAATGAGATATTTGGCAAGGCTGACGTTGATGGCGGTTTAATTGGTGGAGCAGCGCTAAATGCAGATGATTTTTTCGCGATTGTCAATGCATTTTAAAACGATGGCGTTACCACAAGGGTCGCGCTTTCGGTAGTCGCTCTCTGCGAGGAGCTCCAACAAAACCTCAATCGCTAACGCGGCCAACTAACTATCAATTTTATTAAATGTCAGACAATTTATATCTAGGATATTATTTTAAAGTGCATCCCCTGCAACCGGGTACGGAAATTCTAATTGCCGAGCTTGGTCTTGCCGATTTCGAAAGTTTTGTGGAAACAGAGGACGGTGTTACGGCCTACATTCAAAAGAATGATTGGAACGAATTTATACTAGAGGATATTCAGATTTTGAATTCTGATGAATTTAAGATCTCATTCACATTCGAAGAGATAGAGCAGACCAATTGGAACGAAGAATGGGAAAAAAATTTCAATCCTATCATTGTTGATGACAAATGTTCCGTACGAGCGCCATTTCATGATAAGCCCGATACGGACTATGACATCATCATTGAGCCAAAGATGAGCTTCGGAACTGGCCACCACGAAACAACGCACATGATGATTCAGCACATTCTAAAAAATGATTTCAAAAACAAATCAGTTCTCGACATGGGCTGTGGAACAGGTGTTTTGGCAATTCTGGCCGACATGAAAGGTGCACAACCAATTGATGCCATTGATTATGACAATTGGTGCTTTCTTAATAGTTTAGAAAATGTTGAAAGGAATAACTGTAAAAACATCACAGTGTTTGAAGGTGACGCGAGCCTTTTAAACGACCAAAAATATGACATTATCATTGCCAATATCAACCGCAACATTTTATTGAACGATCTTGCAGCTTATACAAAATGCTTGAATGCTCACGGGAGTATGTTCTTGAGTGGTTTTTATAAAGAGGATATAGCTGTCATTGAAGAAGAATGCAATAAATATGGATTGAATCGCGTTGAAAATTTGGAAAAGAATAATTGGGTTGCGGTAAAATTCGTAAATTAGCTTAAGCTCAAAAAAAATAAAGAAAAAGTAAAAACTGCAGACGTAAGACTGCCTATATTAGATACAATATGAGTACCAAAGAAAAAATTCAAGAAGACCTGCTCGTTGACACTTTGGAACAACATCTCAACGAGATTGTTTTGTATAACGATGATGTCAACACATTCGACCATGTGATCGATACATTAATTTATGCCTGTGATCATACCTCGGAACAAGCTGAACAATGTTCTATTTTGGTTCATTATAAAGGTCAGTGTACTGTAAAAACTGGAGAATACAAAGAATTGGAACCACGTTGCACACTGCTTTTAGAAGCCGGGTTGAGCGCTGAAATCGTATAAATTTAAACTTCAAAAACGTTTCAAATTTTACTAGAAAGGGCTAAGCACTGAAGCTAGGTTCCGACGTAATAAAACAGATTTTCAGGCGAATTACACATTTAACATTATCACTTTTAAATGAGCACGATCTACAATGTTTTATCATGCTGGCATTTAAGAGGTTATGCTATTTGATAAAAGGAATTGTCAAATTTGATGCTCCAGAAGTAAATATTTAAAATTTTGAAATAAATTGTTTGGTAGATTTTTAAATAAATATACTATATTTGCATCCCATTAAAAAGGCCTCGTGGCGCAACTGAATAGCGCACTTGATTACGGCTCAAGAGGTTACTGGTTTGAATCCAGTCGAGGTCACGAATTACTATTAAATCTATAAAAAACGCTCAAGCTTTCTTGAGCGTTTTTTTGCTTTATGTAATTTGGTATTTGTGTGTCGTAATAGCGAAGTATATCTAGTCATATCACTAAAATAAGAGAAAACTAAAGATCAATTTGAGTAACTGTTTTCGTGCCTAAGATTGATAAATTTTAAATAATTTAGATACTGTTTTTAATTCACTATATTTCCTCCAAAGACGAAATTCTCATATTAGTGTGGCCTATTTTTTTAATATATTGCCGAATTCCCTAAAAATAAACAATGATTGAAGAACTTAAAAAATATTACGGTTCACAATTTGAACCAGCACTAATTGAAGAAATCAATCAAGTAGCTACGATTTTGGATGTACCTGAAGGCCAAGACTTAATTAAGCCAGGTCAGTACATAAAATCGATGCCATTATTGCTATCTGGAAGTATAAAAATATTGCGACCAGATAAAGATGGAGAGGAATTATTATTATACCATCTTGAAAAAGGTGATACTTGTGCAATGACCATGACGTGTTGTATGGGTAATACGAAAAGTGAAATTCACGCTGTAACAGAAACCTCTGCAAAATTATTGATGATTCCGATAGGTAAAATGGAAGAATGGTCAAGCAAATACAAAACCTGGCGCAACTTCGTTTTCGCAAGTTACCACGCACGTATGATGGAACTTTTAGAGAGCGTAGATAACATCGCTTTCAATAATATGGATGAGCGTTTGGAAAATTACATTAACAACAAGATTAAAATCTTAAATAGTAAGCACATCTATACAACGCACAAAGAAATTGCGGCAGACCTTAATACCAGTCGGGTGGTTGTTTCCAGATTGCTCAAAAAGATGGAAAACGACCACAAAATAAAAATGCATCGTAGTTTTATTGAAGTCTTGTAACATCGGTTACAGAAATTGATTGTAAAGCCATATACATTTGTCGTATAAAAAGCGAGATACATGGATTTAATAACAATACTTGGTTACGTTGGTGCACTTTTGATAGGCCTTGTTTTAGGTTTGATAGGTGGTGGCGGTTCGATACTTACGGTGCCAATCTTGGTATATGCACTGTCACTCAATCCTGTATTGGCAACTGCGTACTCTTTATTCGTAGTGGGCACGACGTCGCTTGTAGGAGCAGTAAAAAATATAATGAATGGGATGGTGGATATCAAAACCGCCATCATTTTTGCGATTCCTGCGTTTATTGCGGTCTATCTCACAAGAGCTTTTTTAATCCCAGCAATTCCAGACGAACTATTTCAAGTAGGAGATTTTATGGTCACGAAGAACTTGGCCATTATGTTATTCTTTGCGGTAATAATGGTGCTTGCCTCTGTATCGATGATACGTAATCAGCGCGTGGAAGCCGATGGAGAAACAGAAATCAAATATAACTATCCCCTTATACTTGCTGAAGGGCTTGTTGTGGGAGCGATTACTGGTATCGTTGGTGCTGGTGGAGGGTTTTTAATTATTCCGGCTTTAGTTTTGTTCGCTAAATTACCAATGAAAAAAGCTGTAGCGACGTCACTTTTTATAATTGCAATCAAATCATTGATAGGATTTTTGGGCGATGTGCAAAATTTAGAAATTGATTGGATATTCCTATTGTCATTCACAGCAATTTCAGTAGTTGGAATATTTATTGGAATTTGGCTAAACAAATTCATCGACGGCAAGAAACTCAAAAAAGCCTTTGGTTGGTTTGTATTGGCGATGGGGATTTACATTATCTATAAAGAACTCTCTATGTAAATGAGAATTATGGCACTCAAAAATTGAGCAGTCACATTATCATCTTTTACGCTTATTTTTTTTGAAGCAACAAAGTCGTCATAGCTCGCATGTCTTGAACGTTTGTGGTTTTAATGGGCTCTATCAGTTCTAGATTAAAATAGGTCTGCAAACTTTCAATCCGTTCCCTGGTTAAATAATAAGTGCCTTTTTGTCCATTTTCTTTATAGGTGATTTCTGGCGCATTTCCGTCCAAACCTATGTTGGAAGCCATTCTGATGAGCAAAGTACCATCAGGTTTCAGCACACGAACCAATTCTGAAAACATAGCTGTAAAATGCTCTTCACTTTTAGCAAAATGTAAAACAGCACAACACAAAATATGGTCAAATCTGTTGTTGTGGTAAGGTACATTATCCAAGGTTCCAACGCTGAAATTTGAAGCTGCTTTAGGGTATAAATTTTTCGCATGTGTTAAAAATTCAGCGTCTACGTCGATACCAAAAATCTTGAAATCATTTTGATAAAACCACTTTAAGTTTCGCCCACCACCGCATCCTGCATCAAAAATAGATTGACTGCTTTGATAACGGTTCTTCAAAATTTGGTCGATGACATAAATATCAACATTTCCCAAGAGATTAAAGGTTTGCTCGTAATTCATTTATTATAAAATTTAGCAAACAATATAATACATAATATACACTTCGGTAACACTTGTTACTGTTTTTAAATTCGGCATTCGTTATCTTTACGAAACAAATTTAAATATAATTACTATGGAAAATTCAGAAACACATACGTCCTATTCAATGCCAAGAATAGGCGACCAAGCGCCCGATTTTAAAGCAAAAACCACCAAAGGGGATATTCAGTTGGCAGACTTTGCAAAAGATAAATGGATTGTGATGTTTTCACATCCAGCAGATTTTACACCTGTTTGTACCACTGAAATGAGCGGTTTCGCTATACGAAAAGATGAATTTACCGCTTTAAATACGGAACTACTCGGATTGAGTATTGATAGCATTCATTCACATTTAGGATGGGTCAATAATGTAAGAGAAAAAACAGGTGTTTATTTTGACTTTCCAATCATTGCCGATATTGATATGAAAGTTGCAAAACTTTACGGCATGTTACAGCCCAACGAAAGTGAAACAGCGGCAGTAAGAGCCGTTTTCTTTATCGACCCAAAAAAGAAAATCCGTTTGATAATGTACTATCCATTGAACGTAGGTAGAAATATGGATGAAATTTTAAGAGCTTTGGAAGCGTTACAGATTTCAGATGAACACGGAGTTGCTATGCCATTGGATTGGAAAAAAGGCGATAAGGTCATCATTCCACCACCAAAAACATTAGACGAGATGAATGCTCGTATTGCTGATAAAAATTTAGAAAAAGTAGATTTTTATCTTGCAAAAAAATCATTGTAATTGATTTGTTTTTGTAGGATTGGTTAATGAATAAGTGGCGAGCAATCGTCACTTTTTTCGACTTTAGTAACATTGGTTACTAACCATTGATGTTTAATCATCTAATTTTATAATTGTAAATAATAAATGAAGTCTATTATAGTAATAATAACACTTATGAGCACGCTATTTGGCGCAAATGCGCAACAAAACGAATCTAATAAAATCTTGACAGTTAAAGAATTCAAAGAAGCCATTTCAGCACAGGAAGTACAATTGGTTGATGTTCGTACGGCTAAAGAATTTAATGAGGGTGCCATTAAAGACGCCTTAAATATTGATTTCTATGAGCAGGAAACGTTCAATAAGGAATTTAATATGTTAGATACCGAAAAACCATTATATATCTATTGTCGTTCGGGAAGTCGAAGTCAACAGTCCGCTGCAAAATTGAAAGCAATGGGTTTTAAAGAAATTTACGATTTACAAGGTGGATTTTTAAATTGGAAATAATTATGAACGGAGCTTTTTGGCGAACACATTTTACCAAATTATAAAATAAGAGATAAAAATGAAAACTTCAATAATAGTACAAAACTTAAAATGTGGTGGTTGTGCCAACACCATTACCAATAAACTTTCAGCACTTAATAACGTTTCAGGTATAGTAGTGAGCGTAGAAGAAAGTAAGGTGTCTTTCGATTATTTGAATGAAGAAGATGCGTTTGAAGTCAAGGATAAACTGAAAAATTTAGGCTATCCTTCAATTGAAGTTTCAAATTCGGTTTCTTCGAAAGCAAAATCTTTTGTAAGTTGTGCAACTGGTAAGCTTTCATCATAAAAAATTCGAACTATGAGTAAATTTTCAGAAATTATAAACCAAGAGAAACCCGTTTTAGTTGATTTTTTTGCAGACTGGTGCGGACCTTGTAAAATGTTAGCGCCTATTTTAAAACAGGTTAAAGACAGCATGGGCGATTCTGTTTCCATTGTTAAAATTGATGTCGATAAAAATCAGGCATTGGCAGCAAAATACCAAGTAAAGGGTGTGCCAACTATGTTGTTGTTCAAAAACGGAAAACAAGTTTGGAGACAATCTGGTGTGCTGCAAAAAGATGAAATTATGAATGTTATCAAGACGAATAATTGACAGATTTAACCGCAGATTATTGGAACACTCGTTACAATTCGAATGATATTGGTTGGGATTTAGGCGAAATAGCACCACCTTTAAAGGACTATTTTGACCAGTTGACCAATAAAGATTTGAAGATTTTGATTCCTGGAGGAGGTAATTCTTATGAAGCGGAATATCTTCACACTAAAGGATTCAAAAATGTATTTGTAGTTGATTGGTCAAGTACTGTACTTTCAAATATCAAGAAACGAGTACCTTCATTTCCATCGGAACATTTAATACAGATGAATTTTTTTGATTTAAAAATGACATTTGATTTACTGGTTGAACAGACGTTCTTCTGCGCAATTCATCCAAGTTTAAGATTTGATTATGCTGAAAAAGCATTTGAATTACTTCAAAATAATGGTAAAATTGTAGGTTTATTATTTGATGCACCTTTAAATACTGACAAACCACCATTTGGAGGTCATAAATCAGAATATATAACAAACTTTAAATCTCATTTTAATATCGCTGTAATGGATAATGCTTATAATTCACATCAAAGTAGGGATGGCAAAGAATTATTTATAATATTGAAAAAGAAAGTAGCCACAGAATAAAATTTATTTTCCACATCTCTCGATAAATTTAGTACTGTTAAAACTAGATGACAATAAAAAATTAGATAAAGTAATTACCAATTATGTATCAAAGGTTACAGCAAGTGTTTGCAACCTTTTTTACTTTTACATAAAATTAGAAATTATGACAACCAAACAATTCGAACACAAGCCACTTGCTCATTATTCTTACGCGATTGTAAGCGATGGCAAAATGGCAGTTATAGACCCAGAACGGAATCCGCAGCAATACTATGATTTTGCAAAAGACAACAATGCAGAAATCGTCGCCGTTATAGAAACTCATCCACACGCTGATTTTGTGAGTTCACATTTGGAAATTCATAAAACAACTGGTGCTACCATCTATAATAGTGAAATGTTAGGTGCAGATTATCCCCACAAAGCTTTTGATGAAGGCAATACCATCGCATTAGGAAGAGTTGAGTTGAAAGCGATTAACACGCCAGGTCATTCTCCAGATAGTATCACT
Organism: Flavobacteriales bacterium; assembly: GCA_038259855.1. GTDB lineage: Bacteria > Bacteroidota > Bacteroidia > Flavobacteriales > Flavobacteriaceae > JBPOFM01. The sequence goes on along the minus strand of JBBSOJ010000065.1, from coordinate 3,938 downwards.
ATCGTAGCAACAGAAGGTAAAGAAACGGTTCTTTTTACTGGCGATACCTTATTTATTGGTGATGTAGGTCGTCCAGATTTACGCGAAAAAGCGGGTAATATGAGAGCAAAGCGTGAAGAACTCGCGGGAATGATGTACGACACCATTCAACATAAATTTACAGACTTGCCCGATGATGCACTTGTCTATCCTGCACACGGCGCTGGTTCGCTCTGTGGAAAGAATTTGAGCGATGCAGCAAGCAGTACTCTGGGGAACGAACGTATAGGAAATTGGGCATTCAAAAAGCAGTCGAAACAGGTATTTATGGATACTATCCTTGACGGTCAACCCTTTATTCCACACTATTTTGGGTTTGATGTTGATACGAATAAAACAGGTGCGGATGATTTAGAGCCAGCCATTGCAAAAGTTCCATTTTCTGAAAAAACGTCTGCTGAAGGTTTAATAGTCGATATGCGAGATGAGGCAACGTTTAAAAAAGGTCATTTAAAAGGAAGCATCAACATTCAAGCGGTTTCAGAGACTGCAAAATTTGAAACGTGGTTAGGTTCTATCATTAAGCCTGAAGACACATTTACGTTGGTCATTGATACTAAAGAAAATAAAAACGCTATGTTGCATAGAGTAGCAAAAATAGGCTATGAAAAACTGCTCAAAAAAGTAATCACACTTTCTGATGAAAACCTTGTAAAAACTGAAACATTGGATTTAGCAGATTTCAAGAAAAATCCTGACAATTACACGATTGTTGATATTCGTAATGCAAGCGAAGTGGAAGCTGGTAAGTTCTTTGAGAATGCCATTTCACATCCTTTAAATGAATTGAGAGAGACAGCAAGTAACATACCAACCAACAAACCTATCGTCGTGCATTGCGCTGGTGGTTATCGAAGTGCCGCTGGAAGTAGCATACTTGAAAACAAAATTAAGGGTGTTACTGTTTATGATTTAAGCGAAGATGTAACGCAGTTTCAATAAAACGCAATTAATAAAGAACAAAAAAACCACATTGATTTTTCCAATGTGGTTTTTTTTATATCTACTCTAATATTCTCTTTATTCTTTACTTTAAACTCTTTAAAAATTCTTTAAACTCCGATGTACTATAATCGGCCATTCCTTTATGGGTCAAGGCTACGTTTCCTTCGGCATCTATAATATAAGTGGTAGGTAAGGCAGATGATTGAAACATTTCCGGCAGATTACTGACCGGCGCGTAAATAGGCAAATCATAACCTTTACGAGCATTAAAAGCTTTAGCTTTCTCAAAATCATCGTCGAATGATAGCATTACAAATTCCACCTCATCACCCATATTTTCGTGAAGTTTTTGGATGCTGGGCATTTCTGCAATACACGGTGGGCACCACGTAGCCCAGTAATTCAAAAATATAACCTTGCCTTTGAAATCAGCCAATGATTTTCTGTTGCCATCCCTATCAATTATAGTTAAATTTAAATCTGCTTTTATAAGGTCCGTCGAAGTCATCGTGTCATTGCTAACTTTGTTGTCTCGCACCAAGGCAAGTTCTTTCACATCAGGATTCATCAAACCAGTTGCCAGCAATCCACGTTGTGCAAAACCGATGACTTCAGTATGCAAACCAGTGGCGTAGAGCGTGAGGGCGATTATGACAAAAATCCCGTACTGTATCCACGATTTTTTTGAGCTCTTATTTTTTTGTTGATCGTTCATATTGCTATGTTTTTTGATTTTGAATGTTTCATTATTAGGTTCTAAAGACTTAAACTTTTGAAACCTTCATTTTGAAGTTGAAAATTGTACAAAAATGCGTTTGGCACAATTTTTATCTTCTTATTAATTTTCGACATATCTACATTGAATTTTTTGAGAGCCATTTCGCACACGGCTATTTGGACGCCAAATTTCTCGGACTGGGCAATAATGCCATCCATTATTTTAGAATTGGCTATGTCGATAACCTCCTTTCCGTAAAGGACTATCTGAAAATCGCCAAAATTATCGCCATCTTCTGTTTTGAGAATTTCTGCAGTCATAAATACTGGCTTAAAATGTCCCATCTTGGTAATGAGCACCACATAATTATTTTTGTCTATGTCAATTTGCTGTGCCTTTAAATTAGCAGTGCTAAATAAAGTGAGCATTAAAAAGATTGAACTTAAAATGTATGTTTTCATAATTTTATTTTTATTGAAATTTATAATCGGTTTTGGGTACTGTTGAAAAAGAATATTCGCCTAAATATTCGCAATACGCTCTTCCCTCTAATGTGGGCGATACTGGCGAGTTTTCCTTGAGATAATCCTCAACGACATCGTGTATGGTGTAATCTTTAACTTCCACATCCTTCACATTTGCCATTCTGCATAAGTTATCGATTGGATCTCCAGGACGCACACAGGCAGAAATGGTGTAATATTCATCGTCTTGCATTTCTGCTCCCTTTACAATAATTGAAGAAATACGTTTGCCTCTTTCATTTTGACTATTAAAAGTAACTTTCATTCCAGAAAAGCGAACTAACCAACCTCCAAAACGTTCAGTGGGATTTTGCGAGAACGCATTGTGCATTTCTTTCTCCAACCAATCTTTAATCTGCTTACCTGTAGCTTTTCCTGTCTTTACAGGTTCGTTTACTGGCAGCAGGTTCCATAAATTAGCTCTGGTTATGGGCGCTGGCTTTCCATCTTGAGGAACAATAGGATTGCCAAAACGGAAGCCATTTGAAATGGCAATATCTGCACCTGTTTTCCAGCGTGCGGCGTCGGTTATCATATTATCCATTGGATTTTCAACCGTTAAATATCTGTAAATTGGTGTGTTCGTATAACCAACAATAGCTTCCAAATGTTCTTTATAAGGTGCTTTTGCCTCGTCAACAAGAGCTTGTATTTCTTTGTCGGCTGGGAATAATTCCGGATCCACATCGATAAGCTCATAATCATCTCCCACCAATTTTCCGTCCACAAAATGAAGTGTCAACTTCCCAACAAAAGAGCCAAATGCTCCGGGTTCTGTAACCTTTGCATATTTACCTTGAATCATCTCACGAACCCGCTCGTGCGTATCATTACCTAAAATATAATCCACATTTTCTGAAATGGGATTACTTGCCAACTCTACCTGTTTGAAAATCCCAATATGTGTGACCAAGAAAAGCACATCTATTTTTTCTTTCACTTTAATAGCGTCCACCATTTTTTTTAATTTGTCGTTAAGACCTCTAAAACCAATGCCTTCGCTAAAAATAGGATTTTGGCGTACAGGAACATCTGGGTCGTTAATGCCTATAAAACCAATCCGAATGCCATCAATTTCTTTAATGGAATAAGCAGGGAACAAAGGTTCTTCACTTTGGTCGTGATACATATTCTGGACGACGACATCGGTGTCATAGCCTTTCATAACGTCCATCATTATATCTTTGCCGTAGACGACCTCCCAGTTTCCAGGAATAATAATGTCGTAACCCATATTTTTAATGATATTTGGCATAACTTTTCCTTCAGACAAAGCCGTGTAACCACTTCCTTGTATCAAATCGCCACCATCAACAATGATGGTACGGTCTGGATTTTTTTGCCGTTCACGGTCAAAGAGCGTTTTAATATTGGCGAGTCCGCCACGATTTTTAAAGACCACTTTTTCGTTTTCCCAAAACAATTCAGGGTGTGTATCTAATTGTCCGTGAATATCGGCAGTTTGCAATATGGTAATGCTCAATGTATTCTTTGATGGAGAAGTATTTTCCATCGTATTTGGTTTTTCCGTCTTGCAGGCAACGGTAACCAATAGAATTCCTAAAAGCGATGTTACCGTGATTATGCTATTTTTTATTTTTTTCATAATTATAGGCTTAAACTTTTATATCCTTTTTTCTGAAGTTGAAAATTGTAAAGAATTCCGTTTTCTACTGTTTTTATGTCTTTTGGAATTTTTGTTTTATCGACTT
>JBBSOJ010000064.1:0-13554 GCA_038259855.1 Flavobacteriales bacterium | reverse complement strand
TCTGTTTCCCCACGTCGTTTCCTCCGTAAGCGGGTGCAAATATAAAACCCTTTTCTGATTCCTGCAAATGTTTTTTTGTTTTTTTCCGAAAGTTTCTTTCACCCTCCCAAACCAAAACAAAACCGCATTTTCAAAGAACTTCTCTCGCCCAACGTTACCGTTTTTAGCGGCTGCAAATATACAACCGTTTTTCTTTTACAAACAAACTTTAAAGCAAAAAATTTTAATTTTTTTTGAGCTTATTTGAAATTGAAAAAGAACGATTCGTTTAACGTATTACCTAGTGGCTTTCCGTTTTTACGAGGGTGCAAATATACTATCCTTTTATTGTTTTGCGCAACTATTTTTTAAACTATTTTCAATATTTATTTTGTCTTGATTTCTCCTTCCTCATTTTTAATGCGTTAGCGATGGAGCCTTTGTTTGAACTCTTACATAATTGCCAGAAAGCAATTATGGAAAGTGAGTGGTGAGAGCGCGGTGGTTTGCTTTTTAGCAAACCAAACGTCCAAAAAAGCACAAAACTTCATTGAAACCATAATCGAAATTCCATAAATAACAAAATGACTTTTGGTGAACAATTCTGCAAAAGTACCTACCTTATATATTATACCTATATATATATTTCATGAATAATAAGATGACATTGGGTGAATATGCCTGCAAAAGTACCTACCTTATATATTATACCTATATATATATTGTATAGAATTCTTTATACTGCTATCTTTGCGACCTTAAATAGTTAATGATTTATGATTGATATCACTTTACCTGACGGAAGTATTAAACAATATGATACGAACGTAACTCCGATGGACGTTGCCAAAAGTATTAGTGAAGGATTGGCGCGAAATGTCATTTCTGCAAATTTCAATGGAACAACTGTTGAAACCCACACGCCTTTAGCTTCAAACGGCTCTTTGGTTTTATATACATGGAATGACAAGGAAGGTAAAAAAGCGTTCTGGCACTCTTCAGCCCACGTTTTGGCGCAGGCACTTGAGGAATTATATCCTGGAGTGAAGCTTTCTATTGGCCCCGCTATCGACAATGGCTTCTATTATGATATTGATTTAACGGAAGGATCGCTTTCTGATAAAGATTTTAAAGCTATAGAAGATAAAATGTTGGAGATCGCCAGAGGGAAATATGATTTCAGCATGCGTTCAGTTTCTAAAGAGGAAGCCTTGTCCTTATATAAAGGACAGAATAATGAATATAAGGTAGAGCTGATCGAAAATTTAGAGGATGGTACGATTACCTTTTGCGATCACTCGACATTTACTGATTTATGTCGTGGTGGCCACATCCCAAATACTGGCATCATCAAGGCAGTAAAACTGCTATCGGTGGCAGGGGCGTATTGGCGAGGTGATGAGAAGAACAAACAATTAACGCGAGTTTATGGCATATCCTTTCCTAAACAGAAGGAACTTACTGAATACCTCGAATTATTGGAAGAAGCAAAACGACGTGACCATAGAAAACTGGGCAAGGAACTGGAATTGTTTACATTCTCTGCCAAGGTAGGTCAAGGATTGCCGTTATGGCTCCCGAAAGGTGCCGCCTTGCGCGAACGTCTTGAAAACTTCTTGAAGAAAGCACAGAAAAAAGCGGGTTATGAAATGGTGGTAACACCGCATATCGGCCAGAAAGAGTTATATGTAACGTCTGGTCATTACGCCAAATATGGAGCTGATAGTTTTCAACCCATCCACACACCCAACGAGGGTGAAGAGTTTTTGTTGAAGCCAATGAACTGTCCGCACCATTGTGAAATTTACAACACCCGTCCTTTCTCCTATAAGGAATTGCCAAAACGATATGCCGAATTTGGAACCGTTTATAGATATGAGCAAAGTGGCGAATTGCATGGGCTGACTCGTGTTAGAGGATTTACCCAAGATGACGCACACATCTTCTGTACTCCTGATCAATTGGATAAGGAATTTAAGGATGTAATTGATTTGGTGCTTTATGTATTTGGGTCGTTAGGATTTGAAAACTTCAGAACCCAAGTTTCTATTAGAGATCCTAAAACACCTGAAAAATATATTGGTGATCTCGATAATTGGGATAAAGCAGAACATGCCATCATCAATGCTGCAAAAGATAAAGGATTGGATTATGAAATCGTTGAAGGTGAGGCTGCCTTTTATGGTCCTAAATTGGATTTCATGGTGAAGGATGCTTTAGGTCGTAACTGGCAGTTGGGAACGATACAGGTAGATTATAATTTACCAGAGCGTTTTGACCTTACCTATAAAGGTAGCGATAACGAATTGCATAGGCCGGTGATGATACATCGTGCGCCTTTTGGCAGCATGGAACGTTTTGTAGCCATTTTGCTAGAACATACCGGTGGTAATTTCCCTTTATGGTTAATGCCTATACAGGCAATTGTTCTTTCTATAAGTGAGAAATATGAAAAATACGGCGAAAAAGTTTTAGAATTGCTAGAAAATCACGAAATTCGCGCCCTCGCTGATAACAGAAATGAGACCATCGGCAAGAAGATTAGAGAGGCAGAAATGCAGAAAATCCCCTATATGATTATCATTGGGGAGAATGAAGCAGGTGAAAACAAGATCAGTGTGCGTCAACATGGCGGAGAAGATTTAGGCATGATTAGTGTAGAAGACTTCTCGAAGATTGTTGATGAGGAGATAAAAAAGACCTTAAAGACCTTTAAATAAATAAGTTTAATTAAAATATATAAGCCATAGCAATACGTAGAACAAGAGGCACCTTCCGACGAACTGAAAAGGAAGAGCAGCACAAAATCAATTCAAAGATTAGAGCAGAGAAGGTAAGACTTGTCGGCGATAATGTTGAAACTGGTATTTATACCACAAAAGAAGCAATGGCCATGGCCGAAGAACAGGGTGTAGACCTTGTAGAGATTTCCCCAAAAGCAGATCCGCCCGTTTGTAAGGTTATGGATTATAAAAAGTTTCTTTATGAACAAAAGAAACGTGATAAAGCTTTAAAATCCAAAGCCACTAAAGTCATTGTAAAGGAAATACGATTTGGTCCTCAAACAGATGACCATGATTATGAATTTAAAAAGAAACATGCTGAAAAGTTCCTTAAAGAGGGTGCTAAATTGAAGGCATTTGTATTTTTTAAAGGACGTTCCATCGTGTTTAAAGAGCAGGGCCAGATCCTACTTTTAAAATTAGCGCAAGATCTTGAAGAACTAGGTAAAGTTGAACAGATGCCTAGACTTGAAGGAAAGAGAATGACCATGTTCATTGCCCCTAAAAAAGGAAAATAACTATATCCGGTACAACGGATATACGTAGAAGATAATAAGCGAAACGTAACATAAAAATTAGGAGAAATGCCAAAAATGAAAACTAAATCTAGTGCCAAGAAAAGATTCAAGCTTACTGGTACTGGGAAAATAAAGAGAAAACACGCTTTTAAAAGTCATATTTTGACTAAAAAATCTAAAAAGCGTAAACTCGCTTTGACTCATGACACTTTAGTGCATAAGGCAGACGAGAACAATGTTAAAATCATGTTACGTTTAAAGTAACAGAATTTTAATCGGTTAAAACACACATTATAAACCCTGGAGTTAGGCCAAAACAATTTTAGATCTACACGATTGTAGATTTATGATTAAAAAAAACAAAGTGTCGTTGATCGACCGCCTACTACAAAAAACAATAAGAAAATGCCAAGATCAGTAAATTCAGTAGCAAAGAGAGCCAGAAGAAAAAAGGTTCTTAAACAAGCAAAAGGTTACTTCGGAAGACGTAAGAACGTTTGGACAGTAGCAAAAAATGCGGTAGATAAAGCGATGTTATACTCGTATAGAGACCGTAGAGTTAAGAAAAGAAATTTCCGTTCATTATGGATTACGCGTATCAACGCTGCAGCCAGATTACACGGAATGTCGTATTCTAAATTCATGGGAGGTATGAAAGGTGCAAAATTGGGCTTAAACCGTAAGGTTTTAGCAGATTTAGCAATGAACCATCCAGACGCTTTTGAAGCGATTGCAAACAAAATAAAAAAATAGGCGTTTCGCCAACATAATAATCACATTTCGCTTATAAAAATCCGGTTCTTAATTGAACTGGATTTTTTTTGTTTATATAGTGAAACTAGCGCATATACATAGGTTAATTTTTTCTTCAAATAGAGCAATAGGCAATATCTCGTTCCTATATTTTCGCCGCTATTATAAACCCCCAATTTAATATTTTGATAACGATGAAAAAAATAGCATTTATACTAATGGTCCTCTTGTATTCAACCACGAATGCACAACAAAATAATTCACCTTATGAATGGCAATGGGTACGAGATGGTATCTGGACAAGTGCTTCCTTTGGAACCAGTGCTTATGGTCTAATACTAATTCAAAATAAAAAGGATATCACCGAAGCTAAAGTAAATAACCTTAACATTGATAATATCAATTTTGCCGATAGATGGGTTGCAGGCAATAACTCGGAAAACGCCAATGAATTGAGTGATATCCCATTTGCTGCATCGTTTATTTTACCGTTTGGTCTCTTGCTTAATGATGACATTAATGATCACACAGGTCAATTCATTGGGATGTATTTACAAAGTTTATCGACAACATCAGCCCTATATTCTGTTACAGCAGGATTGGTCAATCGTTCTCGACCATATGTGTATGACGATACAAACGATATGGATAGGAGAACGAGCAGCAATGGTCAACGATCCTTTTATTCAGGACATGTTGCTGCCTCTGCAACTGCCACTTTTTTCGCTGCTAAAGTTTATTGTGATTACAATCCGGATATTACTGGAAAAGGATTCATATGGGCAACCGCTGCTGCAGTGCCTGCAACTGTTGGATATTTTAGACTCCAAGCGGGCCAACATTTCCTAACTGATGTATTATTGGGTTACGGACTTGGCGCAGCTTCTGGGATATTGATTCCGGAAATGCACAAATCGAAGGAATCTCAAGTTAGTATTGCACCTTCTGGTGGAAGAACATTTTTAGGTGATGACTATACCGGTCTTGCTTTACGATATACCTTTTAAGTTTAAGTATCAGTATGTCTTGTGAATAGCGTAAATCTTATATTCATTTGTTTTACCCTTCAATAAAACATTATCAATGAGTTCAGATTTATAAAAACGATTAAATTCCAATCTGTTCAATAGCTCTTCAGACATCAACAATGATTCATTGTAATCGTTACATTGACTTTGTATTCTAGCGGTGGTGTTTATAACATCACCGTGGTATGCAAGTTCCTTTTTAACGGTGCCAACTTCAGCGAGTATAATCTCACCAGCGTGAATCCCTGCCTTAAATTGAGGCACAAACCCGTATCTCTTTTTATAATATTTGGTATGACGTCTCAAATTTTTCTCGAAGTCAAAGAACAAGTTGATGCAATCTGCCTTGTTCATACCTTTTTTCAATTTCCAACTTAATACGGCTTCATCACCTACATACTGGTAGATTTCTGCATTGTGTTTCTTTACAATTCTATTCAAGTAGAAAAAACAATCCTGAATGAGGTTACTATACTTGATATGCCCTAAGCTTTCCGCATGTGTGGTAGACGATTTCAAATCCAAAAACATAAAGATGCGATCTACCTCTCTAGGTTTACGATAGTGTCCGATAAGCATTTTTAAAATAACACCATTACCGAACTTGTCATTGGACAACCTAATGAATGAGAAAATCAGTGAGCAAATCGTGAAATAAGCGATTACCAGCCAAAATATTCGGTTGTTGATCCACCATCCACTCTCATTAGGAAAATCAACATTAATGTAATCTTCTGCCAGATAGGCAATGAATGTTAATGAAAAAATCAAAAATAAAAGATAGATGATCGATTTCAGAATGATTATCAATCCCAAGTGTAAGGCTCTTGATAGAAATTTATCAAATAAAAACTCAATAATCGTATACACCAAAGCCACCATAGTTCCCAGCAACACACCAAACCACACATATTCTAAAACAGAAACGGCTTTACTCAATTGTACTGGATCCACTTGTTCTTGGCTTCGTCCATAATATCTGATCATAATAAAAAGACAAAAAACAAAGGACCAAAAAAGAATAGAATAAGCTAAAAGGCGAAAAAATTGTTTAACTGCGTATTTCAATGTTAATTTGTTATTAGGGTTTCTCAAGAATATTAATGGTCACTCGTAAGGTAATAATTGAAACGCTAGAATCTCAAATGTTATGGTATAGAACATTCATCAAATTTTATATAGACTGCTCCATTTGCCAATTGACAAAATTTTCATTAAAAAATCCAATATAGCTATATAATTTTCTGGATATACAATTATTTATTTGGATGTTGTATGAAAAAAAACGTTGATCGCTCCTTACTTAAAAATGATAATAAAAATAATCAAAAAGTCGAGTGAGTACTACTTTAATCCCGTCTAAATGTAACTCATAACCATATTAAGAACTCATTGGTTCCAACCTTAATTCTTGTGATGTTAAGCCTAAATTAGGTCTTTTGATTTTTCTTTTTAGCCGCCGGAAACAGCACGTTATTCAATATCAAACGATAGCCGGGTGACGTTGGATGAAGCTCCAATTCTGTTTTAGGGTCCCCTACTTTGTGCGTGTAATCTTCGGGATCATGACCACCATAGAACGTAAAAAATCCTTTTCCTTTGATACCGTGGATGTATTTGGCTTCTCCATTACTTTTATTTTCACCCAAAACCAACACATTAGATTTAATCTCATCTCGCGTAAACGATGTTGTTTGACCCATAAACCCTTTTACAAGTGCGGTGTGATTTTGACATAACATTGTAGGTACTGGATCCCATTTTGCTGAAAACTCCATTAATGTAAAATAATCCAAGGTTGGAAGAATTCTGCGTTTGCTAGTCATATCAATGGATGAAAACTCATATTCGTTCGGATTGCGCTCTAAGATAAAATCCTTGAACGCCATCGTTTTACCGTAGTCAATATCAGATTGATAATTGGGATCGCTGGCATCACCATCAAACATAGGTTCACATATGTCAACACCCTCTGCTGATAAAGCAATATCGAAGCTGTCCGTTGCGCTGCACATGGCAAACATAAAACCGCCACCAACAACATAATCCCGTATTTTAAGTGCGACATCCAGTTTTTGGTCTGATACTTTGTCGTATCCCAATTTTGCAGCCAAAGCCTCTGCTTGATTTTTTTCCTCTATATACCAAGCTGCCGATTTATAGGCACGATAAAATTTTCCATATTGACCCGTAAAGTCTTCGTGATGTAAATGCAACCAATCGTATAATAACAAGGCATCGTTTAAAACTTCTTCATCATAAATGACATCATATGGTATTTCGGCATAGGTCAACACCATGGTAACGGCATCATCCCAAGGGAGATTTCCTTTAGGAGAATAAACAGCTATTTTAGGTGCTTTTTCTAAAATAATGGCTTCCATATTTTGGGAAGGACTTGCAATTAAATCAAGGATTTCTTCGGTTTTTGAATCTGAAAGGACTTCGAAACTGATTCCACGAATTTGACATTCCCGCTGAATGGATTCGGAATCGGGTAAAAGAAACGAGCCACCACGGTAATTGAGAAGCCAATTGACTTTCAATTGTTGTTCTAAACTCCAATAGGTCATTCCGTATGCTTTCAAATGGTTTTTTTGTCCTTCTGCATCCATTGGAATTAAAATATAAGACGCAAATGTGGAGGCACTTACCAAAATAAAAATCAGTAGGGTAACATTTTTTTTCAACTTGTTTAGATTTAGGATGGAAAAAACGATCGAATCATAGAAAACAGCATGTCCTTAAGCAACGTTTCTTTCATATTACAAATTGAAAGATACTCAAAAAATCTCCCTTTCTAGAGAGCTTTAAGTAAATATTAAGTACGCCTTTCCTCTAACAATTGTTTTATACTACTTATCAAAAAGACAATGCTGTTTATACGTATAAAGGTAAAATTTTGAGAACTGAGAATTTGGTGTAGTGTCCTAAAGAGTAAGAGCAATTCTGGTAGAAGCTTGTAAAGTCAGAGATTATTAATCTACTACGAAATATAATGAAATTTATAAGATTTTAAAATGGCACATCATTGTCCTCATCATCATCTAAAACAGGTGGGTCAAAGGCATCACTCGTCGATGGAAACCCTCCAGATTTGAACGTATCATCGTTTGCGGCAGCATTCATTTTAGAATGAAACTCACCAAAAGGTGTGTCAAAATCATCAAGATTATCAAATTTACCAAGATGTCCGATGAATTTTAGTCGTATATTTTCGAGGCCACCATTTCTGTGTTTTGCCACGATAAATTCGGCCTGCCCTTCCGTAGGTGTATGATCATCATCGTCCCACTCGTCAATTTTATAGTATTCTGGACGATATATAAACGACACGATATCGGCATCTTGCTCAATTGCACCAGATTCACGAAGGTCAGACAGTAAAGGTCGTTTACTGCCACCACGCGTTTCAACGGCTCGCGACAATTGCGATAATGCAATCACCGGAATGCTCAATTCTTTCGCAAGTGCCTTGAGATTTCGGGAAATAGTGGAAATCTCCTGTTCACGATTTCCCATGCCCTTTTGGCTTCCACCTGCGGTCATTAACTGCAAATAATCAATAATGAGCATTTTAATTCCATACTGTGATGCTAAACGACGTGCTTTGGCTCGAAGATCAAAAATGGATAACGATGGCGTATCATCAATGAATAATGGTGCTTTCTCCAATGTTTTTACTTTGACATTGAGTTGTTCCCATTCGTGTTTTTCAAGTTTACCTGTTCTCAATTTTTCAGAAGACAAACCAGTTTCACTTGAGATCAAACGTGTGATCAATTGGACGGAGGACATCTCCAAAGAGAAAAATGCGACAGGAATGTTTTGGTTGACAGCAATATTTCGCGCCATGGATAAGGTCAATGCGGTTTTACCCATACCTGGACGTGCGGCCACAATAATCAAATCACTCTCTTGCCAACCTGACGTTAATTTATCCAACTTGGTAAACCCTGAAGGAATCCCACTCAATCCTTCCTTGTTCGAAATATCCTCAATCTTCTTTTTTGCCTGAATCACCAAACTTTGAGCTGTCTCGGTCGATTTTTTGATATTTCCTTGTGTGACCTCATACAATTTGGCCTCCGCGGTATCCAATAAATCGAAAACATCTCGGGTTTCATCGTAGGCATCTTCAATGATCTCACTTGAAATTTTTATCAAGCTACGCTGAATGAATTTCTGTAAAATAATACGTGCGTGAAACTCAATATGAGCGGAAGAAGACACTCTTTGTGTCAACGAAATAAGATAAAAGTCACCACCGGCCAATTCTAGCTTGGCATCTTTTTTCAATTGACTGGAAACGGTTAATAAGTCGACAGGCTCACTGTTTTCAAACAATTTGAAAATGGCTTCAAAGATATGTTTATGGGCATCTTTATAAAAGGCATCAGGACTCAAAATGTCAATGACTTCATCAACACCTTTTTTATCAATCATCATAGCACCAAGTACAACTTCTTCTAAATCAATAGCTTGTGGTGGTATTTTACCTTTCTCCAAACTAATAATAGTGCTTTTATCGACTTTGTAGCCTTGTACGGGATTGATTTGTTTCATAAGAGCGAAAGTAAATAAATTGTTATGAAGAACATCCTAAAATCCGTCTTCAATCTTAACAAGTCATCAACAAATGAGGTGTTGATAACTCTTGTTTTTTGTTAATAGCGATAAAAAAACTGAAGTTATCCACTTCAGTTTTTATCTATACATATGAATCTGGAATTTATCCCTTATACACACCCATGTTGGCATATTTATCCATGCGCTGTTTTACCAGTTCTTTTGGTGATAAGTTTTTCAGCTCCTCATAACTCTTTACAATGGCGTCACGAACTGATAAAAAAGTTGCTTCTCTATTGGTATGTGCACCCCCGAGTGGTTCTTTTATAATATCATCAACAAGATGCATCTTTTTCATATCGGGTGCGGTTAATTTTAATGCTTCGGCAGCTTGCTCTTTATATTCCCAACTGCGCCACAAAATAGACGAGCAGGATTCTGGAGAAATAACGGAATACCAGGTATTTTCCAACATCATGACTTTATTACCAACGCCAATTCCTAAAGCGCCACCAGAAGCCCCTTCTCCAATAATCACACAAATGATGGGTACTTTAAGCCTCGTCATTTCTAGAATATTTCTAGCAATGGCTTCACCTTGTCCACGCTCTTCCGCTTCCAGCCCAGGGTAGGCACCGGGAGTATCAATTAAACTAACGACCGGTATGTTAAATTTTTCGGCTGACTTCATTAATCGTAATGCCTTTCGATAGCCTTCTGGATTTGACATTCCAAAATTCCTGTACTGTCTTGTCTTTGTGTTATATCCCTTTTGTTGACCAATAAACATATAGGTCTGATTCCCTATTTTACCAAGACCTCCCACCATTGCTTTATCATCCTTGACATTGCGATCGCCGTGAAGTTCTAGAAACGAATCACCGCATAATGCTTTAATGTGATCCATCGTATAAGGCCTATTGGGATGGCGGGATAATTGAACTCTTTGCCACGCCGTAAGATTTTTATAAATATCCTTTTTGGTTGCCACCAATTTTTTCTCAATCTGCTTGCAAGTTTCGGTAACATCTACGTCGCTCTCCTCGCCTATCACCTGACATTTTTCGAGTTGTTCCTCTAATTCTTTGATGGGAAGCTCAAATTCTAAATACTCCATAGGAATTTAAGTTTTATAATCGGTTAGTCTACAAAGATAAAAATTTAATCGGCTTTTGGGGAGATGCCACTTTTCTTTTTGAACATTTTCGTGTTCTTTAAAACAGCATCCGTTAGCACTGTAATTAGTATTAGGATGGCACCATAATAGAACTGCGAACTCATGGTTTCAGTTTCTGGAAATAGGAATAATGCTAGGGTAATGCCATAAACAGGTTCTAAATTATAGGACAGCACCACAGTATATGGACTTATATATTTCATCACCATAATAGAGCCGATAAAAGCATATGCAGTACAGATCGATGCCAAAATAAAGAGGTAAATCCAATCCGTAGTCGATAATTTGAAAAAATCCATTGAGAATCCACCTTTGAAAATTAAGATGAATAGCGTAATGAAGGCCACTCCGCTTATAAACTCATAAAATGAAATGACCGTCGCATCGTACCTTTCAATAAATTTACCATTGATAACAGCGAAAAGTGAGGATAATAACGCAGAGGTGATTCCGAGAATGATGCCGTTAATGTACTTGATTTCACTTTGAGTAATCAGAAATACACCAACGATCACGATAAGACCAAATATGATCTCCAACCAAATGATCCGTCTTTTGTATATAAACGGTTCAATAAAAGACGCAAAAAAAGCACCGGTGGAAAACATGGCCAATGTAATAGAAATATTCGATTGTCTGATGGCTTCAAAAAAGGTAATCCAATGAAGGGCGATAATAATACCTGCGCCAAAAAAACGAACCATGGTGCGAGTTGTAACCTTGATTTTAAGTCTAATGACTTTGATATATAAAAACATCAATATGCCAGCAATCAGCATTCTATACCAAACTAAAGGAATCGATCCGATAGAAATCAGTTCACCTAAAATGGCAGTAAAGCCTGCAATAAATACCAAAAAGTGAAGATGGAGGTAATTTTTCAGTTTAGCGTTTGGCATTGTAGAGCATATAAATGGCTAATAATCCAAAAATCACATTTGGAAACCAAACTGCCACCAAGGGTGGAAAATCTGACTGTTCAGCCATGACCCCAAAAACTTTATCAAAAAACACATAAATCATCGCAATGCTGATACCAATGGCAAGGTTCACGCCCATACCTCCACGTCTTTTTACGGAAGATACAGCTACGGCAATGATTGTTAAGATAAATACTGAAACGGGCAAACTCCATTTTTTATATTGCACCACCTCATACCGTCCAATATTTGATGAACCTCGCGCCTTCTCCTTCTCTATAAAATCATTCAATTGACTATATGGCAAGGTTTCAGCAATATATTCGACAGGCGTTAAATCTTCCAGATCAAAAGTAAATAAGGTATCTTTTCTTCGGGTGGTTTCGATGATATCATCATGATCGCCAATAGTTCGCTTCACATAATTCATCAATCGGTACGACGTATCTTTTTCTGAATACGCAATGGTACTGGCAAACACTTTATATTTAAGTTGATTCCCTTCAAAATGCTCAAAGGTAAAGTTGTTGCCCATCTTTAATTTGGTGTCAAAATTACTGACATAAATATAGTCGTTGTCGTTAATTTGTCTGAAGATATTTTGACTTTGGAGCTCGGCGCTACGTTGTTTCAAATTTTTATAAATGAACTCGTTATACCCTCTGCTGGCCTTGGGAGCAAGCCACAAACCTAAAATCAAGGCGAAAATGGCAACAACGGCAGCACCAATCATGTAAGGCCTCATGAATCTTGAATATGAAACCCCAGAACTTAAGAATGCCACGATCTCTGTATTATTAGCGAGCTTCGATGTAAACCAGATGACGGACAAAAATAAAAATAACGGAAACAGTAGGTTGGCAAAATAAATGGTAAAGTTTAGATAATACATCGCCACTTCTCCAAATGGAACTTCATTCTCAAGTATTTTACCAATTTTTTCTGCGAGATTGACCGTTATACCAATAGGGATAAACAATAACAACATCATCAGAAATGTGAAGAGATATCGTTTTAGTATGTACCAATCGAGAATTTTCAAGGTAAAGTGCTCTAGATTAAATTAATTAAAGAAATGATTGAAGCATCCAAAATCAGAGCCGTTTATCCATTTGTTTCACCATCATATCCTTCCAAGTTCTAAAATCGCCTGCTATAATATGCTTTCTAGCTTCCCTCACCAACCACATATAAAAACCAAGATTGTGAATTGTTGAGATTTGCGCTGCCAAACGTTCGTTCACTGAAAATAAATGGCGAACATAGGCTTTGCTATAGTCCGTATCTACAAATGTCATGGCCATCTCATCTACCGGTGAAAAATCATTTTCCCACTTTTTGTTTTTAATATTGATGGTCCCATGTGCCGTAAAAAGCATACCGTTTCGCGCATTTCTGGTTGGCATGACACAATCAAACATATCTATTCCTAACGCAATATTTTCTAAAATATTGATCGGTGTACCAACGCCCATTAAATAGCGTGGCTTGTCCTCCGGTAAAATAGCAGTGACCACTTCGGTCATGGCATACATTTCCTCTGCCGGTTCACCAACAGATAATCCACCAATCGCATTGCCTTCAGCCCCTGCATTTGCAATATATTCTGCGGATTGCTGACGCAGATCTTTATAGGTACTCCCTTGGACTATCGGAAAAAATGTTTGACTATAATCATACTTAAGTGGCAATTTTTCAAGATGTTTCATACAACGATCTAACCAACGATGGGTCATGTGCATGCTGCGTTGTGCGTATCGGTAATCACAAGGATAGGGTGTGCATTCATCAAACGCCATGATGATATCGGCTCCTATGGTTCGCTGG
>JBBSOJ010000063.1:0-13597 GCA_038259855.1 Flavobacteriales bacterium | reverse complement strand
TTTATTGACAGTTTAAAGGATGATGAATTTTATAATTTGTATTCAAGACGGAAGATGTATTTAAGTAAATAAAATTGGTAATTTCGCAAATAGTGATGTATTTAGTCTAAAACAGAGTCTATTAGGGAGGTTTAGATTATATTTTTTCGTACTTTTTAAAAAAAAATATATATGATGAAAAAATTACTCACGTTCGCAATGGTTATTGCCTCGTTAACCACGATGGCACAATCCACTGAAACAATTAATATTGATTGGAGTTTCAACTCCGTACCAGGAGCAGCTGGTAACACAAATTCTAGCAGAACCATTGAAGTTGGAGATACTGTTATCTGGAATTGGTATGCTAACGGTACCCATAATGTAAACAGTCTGGATAGCGCTAACGAGGATTTTCAAAGTTCATTGATGAGCACAGGAACATTTTCGCATGTTTTTCAGTCGGTAGGAGTGAATCCTTATCAGTGTGATCCACATCCTGGAGTTATGTTTGGTACCATTACGGTAGTGGCTGAAGGTACTTTAAGCGTTCCAGATCAAAACACACCTATTAGCTTCTCTATTTATCCAAATCCTAGCGTTAATCTCTTGAATATTTCGCTTTCAAAGTTTAGCCAAAATGTGACGTTAGAAGTTTTTAATGTTTTGGGAAAACGGGTTTTATCCAAAGAGATCAGCAGTTTGAAACCATCTATAGACATTTCAAAATGGAGTAGTGGCGTTTATTTGGTGAGATTGACTTCAGATAGTGTTACTCAAACAAAACGATTTGTAAAACAATAATTTTTGACAAATCGAATAAAGTATGAAATGGCCCATCAATGTGATGGGCTTTTTTTATGATACAAATAGGAAGAACAGTCCTGTTGCAATGGCGATTCCAAAACTGATTAAAGTGCCGATAAGAATATATTCTGTCAGTTTTCGCTGCTTCGATTCTTTGAGATCACCAAAGCGAAATACAGATTTGGCAGTGATTAAAAAACCAACAGCTTCCCAATGATCGAGCACGACAAACGTGAAGACCAAAACCCGTTCTAAAATGCCGATATATGTGCCGGCATCTTTTAAAGATTCATTGCCTTTTGTCAACGACGTGATGTCCCATTTTGAAAAAATCATTTTCATGATTACCGATACCGGGATCGTTAAAAATAGCAAACAGCTGATTATCAAAAGATGTTGTTCTGTAAATATCGTTTCAAGGGGAATTTCTGAAGTGGTAAAGATCAGGTAGCCGCCAATGATAGAGGTAATATGAAGAATTTGATCTATAAAAAACCAGCGACGTTTGGTTTTCTTTTTTTGGAATAACAATTTGATGGCATCAATAAACAAGTGTGCAACTCCTATAAAAAGGATCAGTGGCCATAGTGACGAGTCCCATAAAAAAAGAAAAAGAAGTGCAAGATGAATCAGTACATGAATATATAATTTAGGAGATTTCAGTTTCTTTTTTTCTTTCTCTTTAACCCAAGTTGATGGTTGCAGAAAGAAATCGCCCACAATATGCGCTAGGAACAATTTTAAAATGAGCATCATGAGAATTTATTTATTTTGCGTTGATACATAGTATTTAAATCTAAAATAGCATCTAAATGCGCTCTTTTTTGACGTTTACTTACGGCATCTTGATTGATATTTAATTGAGTGGCCAACTCCTTTTGCAGGGCGTCGGGCTGTTCTAAAGTCAACTTTACTATTTCTGCTGAATTTACAGTCCAATGATCCATTGTGATCGTTGCCAATTTAAAGTAAAGATTAAATTCCTCATCAAAATTGATATCGGTTGTTTTTATCTGAAGATTTTGGTTTTCCTTTTTAAGACCTTCTAACGTATTTCCGGAAAATAGAAATGCTTCGCCATTGGATTCACTCACAGTGTCTGCATTATAGGTTTTACTGCCAATACCAATGGCTAATCTGACATCAAGATTTTTAATTGTTTTAAGGCATGCTTTGATATAGAGGCACGATTGTAATGTTTTAGATAGATCCTTAATTTCAATTTGAAAACTGTCTCCACGATATATTTCCCAATCTTTCCCTTCGGACCCTAATTTTGATAGGCTTGACTTAAGGACTGTGAGCCAAAGACCAGACGCCTTCTGTTGACGCGATTTGATGATATCTCCGGTGATTACACTTGTGATGGCCATGATTATGTTATGATAGTCCTCATTAACGGACTATTCAAATATATGCCTTTATTATGGCATAATAAAATATATTCCTTTAAAAAGGCATATTAAGGTTCTGCTAATTCAATTTTAACCTTATATTTTTCTAACATAGTGATGTAGTTTTCATGGGAAAACGCTTCACTTTCGAATTCGATCTGACGCATTTTTCGTGTCTCGATTCGTTTTAAAGCCTTTAAAAAACGTTTAATTTCTTGTTTGTCATTCAATATAAGGCCAGGAACTTCTACAGAATTACCATCTGCATCTTTAGCGACCATGGTGAAGTAAGAAGAATTGCAATGTTTTACTATTCCGGTTCTGATATCTTCAGCAATAACGCGAATGCCTACAACCATTGAAGTTCTACCTACATAATTTACAGATGCCTTCATGGTTACAAGCTCTCCAATTTCAATAGGTTTCAAAAAATCGACTGTATCTACCGACGCCGTAACGCAATACTGTTCGGAATGTTTTGAAGCGCAGGCAAAAGCAATCTGATCCATGAGGTTGAGGATATAACCGCCATGTATTTTTCCGTTGAAGTTAGAATGGGAGGGTTGCATCAGTTCGGAGATGGAAATCCGTGAGTCATCAACCGTTTTATGATCTTTAATCATTTAATTTCGTCTGTTATTTCGTTCAACATCTTCCTCTACTTTTGTCACAAAATAGGTGGTGTCACCAAGCCAAAAAAGAGTTACGAAGCGTTCATAATAATGCAATTTCACGTACTTGCCCTGTAGTTCGGTCAAATCTTTTTTAACCTGGTCTTCGCTATCTTCAACAGAAAATTCGAATAACTGTGCTTCTGAAACTCCTTGACTGATTTCCCCTTCCCATGTTTTGAAAATAACACCTTTATGACTGAATTTTACCAATTCGCCAGCACGAATACCTTCACTATAGTGTACGAAATAAGCGAGAAGAAACACACCAATTAAAAGTATGAACACGCCAGCTAGAATTTTTATTATTATTTTCATAATTGATTATTTAGATTGATTGAGACCTTAATTTGAATGTTATTGAATGCAAAATTTAATATTGTTCCAAAAAACTGCATCTGCAATATACAATAGATTACTCAACGTCATTGGCGCGTTTTAATAATTTTTCATTCTGCTCTTTACTTGCTTTAGCACCAAGCGATTTGAGATTTTCAACACGTTTGATGAGGTTGCCTTTTCCGGTTAATTTCACCATCGCGCTTTCATACGATTTCTGTACGGTTCCTATCTGGTTTCCAACTTTTACAAGTTCGTCAGTTAAGTTTACAAATGAATCGTATAATCTACCAGCTTGTGTGGCAATCTCAATGGCATTGGCTTTTTGTTTTTCATTTTGCCACATACTATCGATGGTTTTCATAACCGCTAGCAAGGTAGTTGGTGTTACGATGATAATATTTTTATCAAAGGCATCTGAATATAGCGCCGGATATTCCATCGATGCAATGGCGAAGGCCGATTCAATCGGGATAAAAAGTAGTACAAAGTCAGGACTTTCCATTTCATACAATTGATGGTAATTTTTCTCGCCCAATTCACTGACTCTTTTACGAATGGAGATCAAGTGATTTTTTAGATGAACTGTTCTATCCATATCTTCAACCTCGTTGATGTAACGCTCATAGGCCACCAACGATACTTTGGAATCTACCACCAATTTTTTATCCCCTGGCAAATGGATGATCACATCGGGCATCACACGCCGGCCATCGTCATTTTTAAAACTTTGCTGAACAAAATATTCACTGTCTTTTTTAAGACCGCTGCGCTCTAAAACCCGCTCTAAAATCAATTCGCCCCAATTACCCTGCATTTTAGTATCCCCTTTGAGTGCTTTTGTGAGGTTGGTCGTTTCTTTGCTCATTTGCTCATTGAGCTCTTTAAGACCCAAAATCTGTCTTCTTAAGTCGGCCGTTCTATTGATATCTTCCTTATTGGTTTCTTCAACTCGCTTTTCAAAATTTTGAATTTTATCTTGAAGCGGTTTTAGAATGGCATCAATATTTTCTTTGTTTTGAACAGTGAACTTATTTGATTTTTCATCTAAAATCTTATTGGCCAGATTTTCAAACTCTTTGGTGAATTTTTCCTGTAATTTTTCAACTTCAGCCTTTTGCTCCTTATTTTTCTCAAATAGATTTTCAAATTCGGTCTGTGTACGAGTCAATTCCGAATGAAGCAATTCTTTTTCGTTGCGAATGTCATTTCGGTCGTTATCTATTTTTTCGATAGATTCTTTAAGATCATTAATTTGTAGATGGAAACCTTCTTTCGATTTTTGCAGGTCCATTTCTGACTGCAGTTTTGAATCATTTAACGACTGTAGCAGGTTTGAATTTCGCTCTTCCAACGTGCTTTGTTCACTTTTACTCTTTAACTTATTGATGGTCATGCCAATATAAACGCCTAAAGCGCCTGTTATGAGAATGGCTATGACGAGAATGATGCTATCTGTCATTTATAATTTGTCTTTGATCAAAGATAAATTTTTTAGCTAGAACATTGAAAGTGGACGAAGGAAGATTTTAACAATTAAAGCTGCTATTAGTGACTTGATCGATCGACATCAATACTGAGATATTTAACTATAGTAGAAATGATCTGGCTACTCCTAATGATTATTTCTTGACCTTAAAACTCCCGGATAATGGATCAAAACCGATTAAATCTTTTGGGAAAAGTTCATTAAAAGTTCCCCTCGTTATATGGTTGCAAGGGGTATCGAACACAGTGTTGTTTTTTAGCATCACAATCATTTTGTCTGATAACTGTATCGCTAAATCAATCTCATGGGTTGAATAGAGGATGGTTTTTCCGGTTTCTAGAGTCAATTCTCGAAGAAGTTTAAGAATGTAAGCTTTATGATACATATCTAAATGCGTTGTAGGCTCATCGAGAATTATGAGATCAGTATCTTGTGCTAATGCGCGCGCAATCATTACTTTTTGAAGCTGGCCGTCGCTCAATTCATAACAACGTTGGTCTTTGAGGTCCTGAATATTGGTTTGAGTAAGTGCTCTGTCGATAATTAAAGTGTCATGATCTGACAAGTTTCCCACCCAATTGGTATAAGGTTGGCGACCAAGCGCGATGAGTTCAAAAACAGTCAGATTTTTAGATGCAATTTGTTCGGTAAGCACCAAGCTCATCTGTTTCGCTAAATCGATTGGCTTAAACGAGCTTAAATTTTTGGAATTGATGTGAACCTCACCAGAAAGCGGTTGTTGCACGTTGGTCAAAGTTCTCAATAAGGTTGATTTTCCTATGCCATTGGCACCAACGAGTGCAATCAACTCACCACGGTTAAGACAAAAGTCGATATTAGAGGCCACATCGGAAGTTCCTGTTTTGGAATAATAACCAATCGTTAAATTTTTAGCTTCTAAAACAGGTTTTTGATCAGTTTCTAACACTTTTGAATGAGTTTGTTTTTTAGTTTTTAATGAGTTTTAAAAGATCATTTTTCGTTTTCTTACCAGCAACCAAATCACCACTGGCGCTCCAACAAGTGACGTTATGGCGTTGATAGGTAACATATAATCACTATTTGGTACTTGCGCAATACTATCACATACCAGCATCACTATGGCACCAAGTAAAAATACGGCTGGTAGTAGTATTTTATGATTGGACGTATTGAAAATCTGTCGTGTTAAATGAGGAATGGCCAATCCTATAAATGCTATGGGACCTGCAAAAGCTGTGATGGTACCTGCTAAAAGACTCGTCGCTACAATGATGATTAATCTGCTCTGCTTCAAGTTAAGTCCTAGACTTTTAGCGTAATTTTCACCTAAAAGCAACGTGTTCAAACCCTTAATGGATACAATACTCAATACAATTCCTAGGCTATAGGCCGAAAAGAAAATGACAAGTTCAGTCCATGATAAATTGCCAAGACTTCCAAAGCCCCAAAATATATATTGTTGTAATAGTTCTGCAGAACTGAAATAAGAAAGTACACTGACAATTGCCGCAGTAATACTACCAAACATTAAACCAATGATAAGAATGGCCATCGTATCCCGTACTTTGCTAGAAACAATCAATACGGCCAAAAGGACTAACAAACTTCCTAAACTTGCCGCCACAACAATGCTCCATTTTGATAGCAAAACGGTTGCAAAGGCACCGCCAAAAATCCCAGACCCCAAAATTACCAAGGCTACACCAAGACTGGCACCAGAGCTGATGCCTAATACAAAAGGTCCTGCCAATGGATTTCTAAAGAGTGTTTGCATCAACAATCCCGATATTCCCAATCCTGACCCAACCAAAATGGCCGTGAATGCTTTTGGAATTCTATAATTTTGAATAATGTATTGCCAAGAATCATTGCCGGAAATTCCAAAGATGCTTTTAATGGTTTCATTTATAGGTATGGACACCGACCCCAAACTTATATTTATAAAGAAGCACAGGAGCAATACGCCCGACAGCATTAAAAATGAGGATGTAAATGTCTTGTTCACAGTTATCCGATCTCGAAAAATAAATCAGTAAATCGCATGGCGTTATTTTAAACGTTCAAAAAAGAACGGTCGATAGTCATTCAGTAATTCTGGATGGCAAATTTTAATGAGATCCTTTAAAACCAAATCTGGCCTAGCCATCCCAAGTTCATAATAGAGCACGCCGCCTGTTGCACCTACTTTATTCACAAAAGAGAACACATTTTTCTCCTGAAAGGCTTTAAACTCTATATAATGTATGTTTGCCTTTTCTATAGCCTCCAAACTATTATAAAAGGAAGGGTTCAACCATAAGTCGGCCTCTTTGGCCTTTACCAAGACAGCTTCAAAATTGAGTGCCAAACTCCCGCTCCCCGATGTGTCACTCCATAGATAATCAACGTTGGCATCTTTCAATAGCTGCGCTTCCGGACTGGTACCACTGGGTAAATACCAAACATCTTTATGCATGGCCCCGCTCAAAACAGTGGGTCGCTTTTCAACATTGGCGGCCATGGATTTTGCTTCTAAATAATCTGCTTCAATCTGCCTGAAAATCGAGTCCGCTTCTTTTTCTTTATCAAACAAAACACCAAAAAATTTGATCCATTCCGCTTTGGCCAGTGATGATTGCTCTACCCAATCGCCATTGTAAATAACTGCAACACCTGATTTCTGAATGGTTTCAAGCGTCTTATTATTGCCATCGATGCCGTATCCTACCACGAGATCAGGTTTTAATTCCAACAATACTTCTGTATTGATATCCTCGTTTTTCCCTAATTCTCTTACCGCGCCTTGGTCGATTCGTGCTCTCGTTTTTATGGAAGAGACATAGTCTGTTGCGGGAAACCCAATCAATCTGGTTTCTACATTCAACAGTTCCAAAGCTGGGATATGAGTGGTAGAGGTGACGACAATAGATTCAATTGGCGTTAACAATATGGCATCATACTCGTCAGCATTTAAGGTGATTTTGGGCGCAACCTCTCTGGGGATCAAGGCGTATTTATACGTTTTATCAGATTTTGGCCAAGGATTTTTTATCTCTAAAACCGAAAAATCTTGAAATTTCGAAACCGAAAATCCTTCAGCGTAAGACAAATTGAGTGAGGTTTCTTCCGATGTAGGGAGGGTCACTTTAGGGTCTTTAGTATCCTGACAGGAAAAAAATAGTAGCGATATTAGTAGAAGTACGAGTTTATTCAAAATGAATGGATTTGAAAATCAAAAGTAATATTATTTAAACTTTAGAATGAAACATTAAACAAAATGTTTACTTTCGCATCGAATTTTGGTTCGAAATAGACATTCTATATCGATTAAAAGGGAATCTGGTGAAAAAATTATGATGGCTTAAGGCATCGAAAAATTCTTAAGACGTATATCGTAATTTTTAATTCCAGAACTGTTCCCGCAACTGTAAGTTTATACACAAAACAATTGTGTATCTCAATGATTGAGATGTTATTCACTACAATTACCACTGGTCGAAACACTGGGAAGGTATAATAACATATAACGAGTCAGGAGACCTGCCAAGTTCATCATCTCAAAACGGCTTTCGGGTAAAGAGCCTTTAGATTATGAAAAGACGTCTTTACATCAGTATGCTATTAGCTGTATGCAATTTTTATATTGCAAACGCCCAGTTGGATTCTATCCAAAAATTGGATGAGATCGTATTGAGTGATGCCAAATTAAAACGCTTTGCTTCAGGTTTTAAAATAACGACGATTACCGATTCCGTTATTCAAAAAAGTTCTTGGTCCCTTACCGATTTGTTGAGATTTCAATCTAATATTTATTTTAAGGAAAATGGTTATGGCATGGTGTCGTCACCATCCTTTAGGGGCACCAATGCATCGCAAACGGCCGTGGTTTGGAACGGTATAAATATAAATTCTCAACTTAACGGTCAGTTGGATTTTAACACCATCAACAGTTATAACTACGATTCGGTAGAAATACGGAGTGGTGGCGGAAGCGTGCAATATGGCAGTGGAGCCATTGGTGGAAGTGTTCATTTGAGCAATGATTTAAGATTCGAAAAACATGCAGATCATAGATTGCAATTAGCATATGGCAGTTTTGATTCTAAAAATCTGACCTATGGGGTATCGGCTGGCAACGCTCGATGGTCGGTAGATGTGGGTGGTAGCTATATAGAGTCTGAAAATGATTATAAATTTCTGGGAACAGATAAAATAAATGAGAACGGACAGTTCGAAAATTTAAGCTTTAATCTTAATGGTGGTTTTATCATCAGCGATAACAATGTTCTTAAACTTTATCATCAGAGTTTTTCAGGAGATCGCAATTTCTCTGGGACACTATTAGCGCCTTCAAAGAGTGGTTATGAGGATCGTACCCATCGCTCTATGCTGGAGTGGAATTATTTTCATGATAATATCACCTCAAAATTTAAGCTTGTGCATTTGTTTGAAGAATTCAAATATTTTGAAAATAAGCAACTCGATGACTTTACTTTTGGTCGCGTCAATAGTTTTATTGGCAATTATAACCTTAACATAAAGCTGACGGAGGCGACTGAGCTTCGTGGTATTGTGGAGGCATCCATATTTAAGGGCGATGGCGACAGCTTCGGAATGCCGAGCCGTGAAGCGCTTTCTGCTACCATATTGTGGAGACATCAGGTGACAGATAAATGGATTTATGGATTCAATTTGAGGACCGATTATACGTCTGATTTCGAAAGTCCCGTCGTGTTTTCAGCGGATACCAAATATCAATTGACAGATTGGTATAGCATCACACTTAATGGTTCACGCAATTTCAGAGTACCGACATTCAATGATCTTTACTGGAATCCTGGAGGTAATTTAGAGCTACAACCGGAGCGTTCTTATCAAGTAGATTTAGGGCAACAGTTTACCTATAAATTCTTTGACTTAAAGATCAATGGCTATTATATAGATACAGAGGATATGATTCAATGGCTCCCAAATGCTACCGGTGTCTTTAGCCCATTGAATGTTGATGCGGTTAAAAGTTTTGGAGGAGAGTTTGAACTATTAGCGAAACAAACATTTGGAGAGCATCAAGTTAATCTGAACGCGATGTATTCTTACACAATTTCTGAAAACAAAGCGACGGAGGAGCAGTTGATATATGTTCCTTTTCATAAAGCCAATTTCAATGTGTCCTATGCATTTAAAAAGTTTGAAGGATTTTACCAACACTCATATTATGGCGAAGTTTCAATTATCGGTGGAGATTTGGAAGGATACACTGTAGGAAATTTGGGTGTTGCCTATAAGTATCGCCTGTCTCCAAAACTTGATTCTAAATTACAATTTACCATAAACAATATCTATAACAATGCTTATCAGAACGTTGCATTTCGACCGATGCCAAACAGAAACTTTCTAACACAATTAACTCTAAAATTTTAAAAATGAACATTAAAAATGTATTTGTCAGTTTATCAATCGTAGGATTGATTTTTTCCTGTAGTGATGATGATGCCCCTACAGCAATTGTGCCTTCAACCAGTTATGAAGACGGTATTTTAATTACCCATGAAGGTCAGTTTTCTGGTGGCTTTGGAACTGTTTCGTATGTTTCTAATGATTTTACAACCGTTGAGAACAATATTTTTTCTAATGTCAATAACCGAACTTTAGGAACCGTGGCACAGAGTATGGCCATTAATGGAGATCTTGCTTACATAGTTATCAATGTTTCCAACCAGATCGAAGTGGTAAACAAAAACACGTTTGAGTCCGTTGCCACCATCAATACCGGATTGTCAAATCCTCGGTTTATGACCATTTCCAATGGAAAAGGATATGTTACCAATTGGGGCGATTTTACTCCGGCGGACGATGATTATGTTGCGGTTATTGATCTTGCAACAAACGCTGTGGTGTCTACAATTAGCTGCAGCTATCTCCCTGAAGAATTGATAGAAATCAATAATAAAGTCTATGTTGCTACGGGTGTTTTCGATAGCGGGAATAAAGTTGATGTCATCAATACTACAACAGATACGTTGGAACAAACTATCACGGTTGGCAATTCACCTAATTCATTGCAGCTAGATTCCGATGGTGATTTGTGGGTGTTGTCCTCAGAGAATTTAGTGGAGATCGATACCACGACGGATCTTATATTACAAACGATTGATTTTGGAGGGGCTTTTGCATTTCCATCAGACTTAAATTTTGACAATGGAAGCTTTTATATCTATGATAGCGGCTCTGTATTCAAAATGGATGAAGCCTCAAACATCATCCCGACAACGCCAGAATTTACGAATGTCAACTTTTACGACATGAGAGTTAGGAACGGTCTGTTGTACGGATTGGACGCTAGAGATTTTGCTTCCAACGGAACCCTGCAGGTTTATGATTTGACGTCAAACACAGAAATACAAACATTTACTTTAGGCGTGATCCCTGGTGGTGTGTATTTCAACGACTAGGTTGAATTATTTCAAAAAAAACATCAAATAATAAGCCGCTCCATAAAATTTATTGGGAGCGGCTTTTTTGTACTTAAGATTGTCGAGTCATATGTCGATTTAGTGTTCAACGAACATTTTTTGCTCTAACGGATCGGTATGCAAATCGCTTTTAATTGGAAGCAAGCGTGCTGTTGATTTCCCAGAAGGTCTTCCATTTTCTAATATGTCGGATAGCGCTGCTGCCAATAGAGGTTCAGAAGGATCTCCCAAAGTATTTAAATTCAATACATTTTCATTTAATTCAATATCTGGGATCAAGCCAGTTGATGGTACCAACGCATCATTTACATTTACAGAATTGGCAATTAGTGGGAGCATGGCATATAAGTGGCTTGGATTGATATTGGTTTCTCCAAAATCTGGTGAATCATAAAGTATAGTGGATGCTTGCGTTTTGCCCGTAGTCAGATCACCGATTTGAACCACATCTATGTATGCAGCCAAACTATTAATGACCAATTCGCTTGCAGAAGCTGATCCGGAGGTGGTCAAAATATAAACCTTATTTAAGTTTAGACTGTTAATGCCATTACCATCAAAGGAATTGACAAAATTATAAGTTCTGTTTCTATCCTGACGATCGCTATTGTAAAACAATTTTGAAAATACCTGCCCATTGAATTGTCCCGTCACCATACTACCCATTAAACTGGCAGTATTGATGTCACCACCACCGTTATAACGCAGGTCGATAACCAAGTGTTGCACGTTATTACTTTGAAATTCAGCAAACGCGTCGTTCAATTGATTTTTAAAATCTCTATTGAAAGCATTGTAAAACAAATAGCCAACGTTCTCTCCATTAACCTCCAAAATTCGTGTTAGTTGAACTGGATTACTGGTCAAAGGTGCTTTAGTCAACGTTATGGTAGTTCCATTGGCGATGAAGGTATCATCAGCCACTTCAGGAGTACCATTATCATTATAATCTGCAAAACTCAAGGTATAGGAATCATCCGCAAGCAAACTATTGACGTTATCGGCTGAAAGGTCAATACCATTAATTTGAATGATAAATTGTCCGCGTTGAAGATCGGCATTTGCAGCAGCACTATTATTTAGGACTTGCCTGATGGCCAGAATTCTTTGGGAAGAATTTGAAGGTGGCGCAAAAGAATAAAATCGAAGTCCGTTTGTTACCGAGGTGCCATTTAAACGTTGTCCTAATTCAATATAATCGCTAGTGATGAGGCTAAACCGATCTACCGTCTGTCTTTGGAATATCAGATTTTCGAACAGATCTTCTGGACCAGAGAAACCGTTGAGATAGGCGCGATAGTCTTCATTGGATGCAAAACGGGTATTGGCTAAATCAGCGATCTCCTCCTTATATAGATAGAATGCATTCATGCCTTTCCACACAAAATCGGAAATATCGGTTTCAACAATTGCGTTGTCATCTTGGTCTTCAAAACAACTGGTTGCTAAACACAGCGTAAGTAGGCTAAATAAGCTTATTTTAAAAATTTTAAAATAAGACGTTTTGTTTTTTTTCATCATGGGGCACGCTTGAATAAGAGTTAAATTTACTCACATTATTATGAATTAAAAATAATTTGTAACAAAAGTTATGCTCTTTCGTCGTAATAATAGAAGCAGGCCTAACTAGTCTCTTTTAAAACCAATCATCAAATGACACAAACTGATTTTGTAAAGGTAGTGATGCCGTTTAAAGATAAGGTTTTCCGATTGGCAAAGCGTCTGCTGGTTTCAAAAGAAGAGGCTGAAGATGCCACCCAAGAGATCTTATTGAAATTATGGAACAATCAAGATAAAATGGAAAGCTATAAAAATGTTGAAGCTTTTTCCATGACCATGACAAAAAATTTCTGTCTGGACCGCTTGAAATCGAAACAGGCACAAAATTTGAAAATTGTTCATAGCAATTATCAAGATAACAACACATCTTTACAAAGCCAATTAGAAACGAATGACAGCATAGATTGGTTTTCAAAAATAATAGAAACCTTGCCAGAACAACAAAAAATAATATTACAGCTTCGAGACATCGAACAGTATGAATTTGAGGAAATCGCAGAGATGTTAGAGATGAATCAAACGGCAATTCGAGTGGCGCTCTCAAGAGCTAGAAAATCAATTAGAGAACAATTAACAAAGACACATAAATATGGTATTTGATCTTAATACAATAGAAACCCTATTGGAAAAATACGACAACGGGGATACAAGTCTTAAAGAAGAGCGGCAATTACGGGATTATTTTTCCCAAGAAACTGTAGCGCCACATTTGGAACCTTATAAATCCATGTTTCAACATTTCGCAAATTTCAAACAGGAGACGTTTGTAAAACCAGTTTCATTGGTTTCTGATAGAAACTCCGTTAAAAAGCGAAGCCACATTTATCAATGGATTTCTGTTGCCGCTGTGATAGCCGTTATGTTTGGGATTTTTACCCAATACAATTCAAATGAACCAAAAACCTTCGAAGACCTAACAAAAGA
>JBBSOJ010000062.1:0-13626 GCA_038259855.1 Flavobacteriales bacterium | reverse complement strand
TCTACCAAGGGCAGACTCACCATTCCATAATCCAATCGCCACCCTTTGTTATTATTCCTAGAGTTGGCTCTGTAACTCCACCAAGTGTAATTATCAGGTTCTTTATTAAAATGTCTAAAGGAATCAATAAAACCGTTGTCTATAAAAGCACCTATCCATTGGCGCTCTATCGGTAAAAAGCCCGACACCTTCGATAGCCCTTTTGGGTTATGGATATCAATTTCTTCATGGCAAATGTTATAATCGCCACAAATAACCAGATTTGGTAATTGCTGCTTAAGTGTATGGACATACTCGTGAAACATGTCCATATAATCGAACTTATGCTGCAGCCGTGCATCATTGGTTCCTGATGGTAGATACAAACTCATTACGGAAACCCCATCGTAATCGGCTCTAATGTTTCGACCTTCAAAATCCATAGAGTCAATCCCAGTACCGTATTCAATATGGTTCGGTTTTGTTTTACTCAAAATGGCAACACCACTGTAGCCTTTTTTTTGTGCACTGAACCAATAGTTATAGATATAACCAGCGTCCTCAAATACTGATAGATCCAACTGATCTTTTATGGCTTTGATTTCTTGTAGGCAAACGACATCAGCATCCACGGATTGTAACCACCCTATAAAATCTTTCTTCAAGGCTGCTCTTATACCGTTGACATTGTAGGAGACAATTTTCATGTTTTTTAAAATTTAAATTTCAGAATTAAAGAGAAGACTTAAACCGTTTTCTCTAGTCTGGCATATCATACTTCATGATTGTTTCATGGGCTAAATTAAATAATACCTTACTTTTATGCGATAGTTTTAATGGCTTTTTAACTATAAAATAATTTTAGTCATTGGAAGTTATATTACTAGATGAAAATTGGGTTTTTTTTAATGGTCTTTCTTTTGGGTTTTGGTGCTTCAGCACAAGACACGACCTCTAACTATAGAACAAAAAAACTGGCCGTCAAAGACAGTATTGAGGTGGATAGCGTGAGTATAAATTCCAGCAAATTCATCGTCAAGACCAAGAACAAGGTACCTATTGATACTTCTTTCTATTCAATTGATTTTTCAAAAGCGATCTTAACTTTAAAAAAACCAATAGAAACTGATTCTATCATCATCGAATATTTACGCTACCCCGACTTTATAACGCGAAATTATTTCCAGTTGGATGAACGGATCATTGTTGAAAATACCGATAACATTCAGCGACTCTATAAACTGTCCCAATCAACCTTGACTCAAAATTTCACACCCTTTGATGGATTGACGACATCTGGGAGTATTTCAAGAGGCGTAACCATCGGAAACAATCAGAATTCGGTATTAAATAGTGAATTGGATTTACAGATTTCGGGTAAATTAAGTGATAAAGTGTCTTTGCGGGCTTCCATACAAGACGCGAATATTCCGCTGCAGGAGAGCGGTTATTCACAGCGTTTGGATGAATTTGATCAGGTTTTTATTGAGTTATTCAGTGATCAATGGAATATTAGAGCCGGCGATATTGATTTGGTTAATGACAATACTTTCTATGCTCGATTTACCAAACGCGTTCAGGGCTTATTGGTTAATGTGAATTTTGACAAGGAGGACTCTAAAACAAATCTCTTTGCGGCGGGCGCTTTGGTACGAGGGCAATTTACCACAAGTATGTTTTTGGCGCAGGAAGGCAATCAGGGACCTTATAAACTTCGAGGCCCGAATAACGAGTTGTTTGTGCTTATTGTTTCTGGGAGTGAAACGGTCTACGTAAACGGTTTGCCAATTGCAAGAGGTGAAAGTGAAGATTACATTATCGATTATAATGCAGGTGAAATTATCTTTAATTCCACATTTCCGATGACATCAGAAATGAGGATTACTGTTGATTATCAATTCAGCGAACGGAATTTTTCGAGGTTTACAGTATATGGGGGGAGCAGTTACGAAACCGAGAAACTCAAGTTGGGTGTATCTGTATATTCTGAAGTCGATTCTAAAAATCAACCCTTACAGCAAAATCTATCTGAAGGTCAAGTAGCCATTTTAGCAAATGCAGGAGACGATCAAACACAAATGACCGCGCCTT
Organism: Flavobacteriales bacterium; assembly: GCA_038259855.1. GTDB lineage: Bacteria > Bacteroidota > Bacteroidia > Flavobacteriales > Flavobacteriaceae > JBPOFM01. The sequence goes on along the minus strand of JBBSOJ010000062.1, from coordinate 11,556 downwards.
CAGGGGTCCCCGAAGCATTCAGCGAAAATAGAATTCTTTATAAAAAGGAAATCATTGCTGGCGAAGAAATTTTTGTATTTTCTGCCAATCCTGAAGATGAATTATTTAGCGTCCGATTCCGTTTTGTTGGGGCTAATTCAGGAGATTACATCTTACTCAATAGCAACGCCATCTCCAATATTTACGAATATATAGCGCCAATTGACGGCATTCCACAGGGTAATTATGCCGCCATTGTTCAACTCATTGCGCCAACTAAATTGCAATTGGCGGTCATTAATGGCACCTATAAACCCACCGAGCGTACGGATATATATTTTGAAGCTGCCGGGAGCAAAAATGATCTCAATTTATTTTCAAATTTAGATGATGCGAACAACGACGGTTTTGCCGGAAAGCTTCAGGTCAAACAAAACATCATCAAAACTGATAGTCTTTGGAATGTGTCGGCGCTTCTCAACGCGGATGTGATTCAAGATAATTTTAAAACGATTCAGCGTTTGTACTATGCAGAATTCAATCGCGATTGGAATTTGGACATGCCGCTCGGTAATCAAAATTTGTTGACCGCTGGTTTTGAGATGTTTCATCCCAAAAAAGGAGTCGCTAGTTATAGGTTCGAACATCTCAATTATTCGGAAAACTTCAATGGGAATCGGCATAGTGTATTGGCGAGTTTAAATTTTGATCGATGGAATCTTTTTACCAACTCAAGTATTTTAAATAGTGATAGCGACGTTTCCAAATCGACCTTTTTACGATCGTTTAACCGTCTTACTTACAGTATCAAAAAACAGTGGGTAGGGACCAAGTTGGCAACTGAAGATAATGAGCAACGAGTGACTTTGAGCGATAGTCTTACGTCGTTGAGTCAACGTTTTAAATCGGCAGAGCTTTTTTATGGGGTTGGCGATAGTACCAATGTATTTGCCGAGATTGGTTACAAATATCGCGTTAATGACAGTCTTCGTTTTAATAATGTTGAAAGAGTCAACACCTCGAACACTTACTATATAAAGTCGAAAATCATTCAAAATACAAAAACAGATCTTGGGGTGTTTATTAACTATAGAAACTTACAGTCGGTGAGCGATGCCATTGACGACGAGAAGTCACTCAATTCTAGGATAAGTTATAATCAGCAGCTCTTTGATCAAATTGTACAATGGAATACCATTTTTGAAACCAATTCTGGGAGCTTACCCCAACAGGATTTTACGTATGTTGAAGTAGAGGCGGGACAAGGAGCGTATACTTGGATTGACTATAACGGCAATGGCATTCAAGAATTAAATGAGTTTGAAGTAGCGCAGTTCCAAGATGAAGGCGCGTACATCAGAGTCTTATTGCCGAATCAGGTATTTGTCAAAACCCATCAAAATAGATTGAGCCAAACAGTGATCATCAATCCACAGAAATGGTCGGCAGATGAAAGCACATCAAAGAAATTCTGGTCTCATTTTTATAACCAGACGTCATATTTAGTCGATCGAAAAATCAGAAAGGAAGGCAACACGTTTGATCTGAATCCTTTTGCTGATAGTGACGAGAATCAATTGGCACTCAATAAAAGCGTCCGAAATGTATTGTTTTTTAATAGAGGAAAACAAAAGTATACAACGTCTTATACATTTTTGACCAACACGAGCAGAACGTTGTTATCCATAGGTTTTCAAGAAAGTAAGCTTCAAAGTCACCAAGGAAACTTCAATCATAAATTTGCAACAAGTTGGTTGGTGAATCTAAAATCGAGTCTAGATACTAATGAAAGTTTGAGCGAAAATTTTGCTTCACGAAATTTCAGTATTGACGAAGTGAGAGTTTCACCAAAACTGTCGTATCTGTTCAACGAAAATGCACGTTTTGATGTGTTTTACCAATACACTACAAAAGATAATACCATTGGCAATATGGAAACGCTGCTGCAGAATAATTATGGACTGTCTTTTACTTACAACAGTGGTCAAAAAATCGCATTAAACGGGGAAGTGAATATGTTTGACAACAGTTATGAGGGAAATGCCAATACGCCCGTTTCTTACCAAATGTTGGAAGGCTTACAACCCGGAAAAAACTTTACGTGGAGTTTATTAGCCCAAAAGAAATTAACCACCTATTTAGATTTGAACCTCAATTATTTTGGCAGAAAAACAGAAACATCAAAGACCATACACACAGGGACCGTGCAATTAAAGGCTTATTTCTAATAAAAGTTAATGTTTATATTTTTAAAATAAAAATTCAACTACGCAACCTTTTTCATATTATTGCATCTTCAGATCTATAAACCCTAATTAATTTAACCGCTTATTTTATGAAAAAAAATGTCCTTGTTTTATTACTGTTTGTCTCTGTCTTCGCATCTTACGCTCAAAATGATTCTATAATAAGAAATAATTTTGGTAAAAATGAAGTGAAACTTAATGCTGTTTTTTTATTAGCGGGTGCCTTTGAGCCAAGCTATGAGCGAAACTTAACCCAAGAATCGTCGGTTGGTGTTTCCTTATTTATTCCGTTTGATGAAGAGAATTTTGACTCGGATATCAATTATTATATCTCACCGTACTATAGAATTTTCTTTGGGAAAAAATATGCTGCTGGCTTCTTTTTGGAAGGATTTGGAATGTTGAACTCCACTAAAAGTGAGTCTTTTGAAGTTGTCGATGGTTTTAATCCAACGGTCATTAGAAGCGAGGATGATGTCACTGATTTCGCCCTGGGATTTGGTCTTGGAGGAAAATGGATGACCACCGGTGGCTTCATTTTTGAATTGAATGGAGGCTTTGGTAGAAATCTTTTCAATACTGAAAATAGCGAATATGATTTTGTTGGTAAACTCGGATTCAATCTTGGATATCGTTTTTAATTATTAATTAATCAAAGCTTAAACTCTGACCAGTTAAAAACCACTTATTTTATGAAAACAAAATTTATTCTATTGGCATTGCTGTATTCGGGTATAACAATGGCTCAAACATCGGATGTTGAATTACTCAAAAAAAATGAAATATCCTCCAATCTTTTGGATCTTGTAGTGGCAGGGTCTCTGAATGTGAATTATGAGCGCCTCCTAGAAAAGAATCAATCATTTTACGTCGGAGCTACCTTTTTTGATACCTATGGCTATTATGATGCTGGGTATATAGAGAGCACCAATGCCATAAGTTTAAGAGTTGCATATATCCTTTATTTTTCTAAACGAAAAGCACATGAAGGTTTTTACTTTTACCCACAGTTGAAGGTAAGGTCGGGAGAAGTGGTTGTTGAGGATTATTTTTATTATGATTTTTTAACCGAGACTGAGGTCAGACAAGAATTTAAATATGATGTTTCAGGTTTTTCTGCCGGTTTTGGTATTGGCCATAAATGGGTTTTGAATGATAAAATCGTGCTGTCACTCAATGGGGAAATTGCTCGTAATCTAGGTAGTTTTGACACGGACTATCTAGGGAATATTGAGGCGCGATTTGGTGTCAATCTTGGATATCGTTTTTAACTAAAAATGAAAAATCCCAAATTCCTGTTATAAACGATTGGAATTTGGGATTTAAAATCTTGAGTTTTTTTATTTTGGTTACATTTTCATCAACCAAGTTTTTACATCGACCTCTTTTTTAATAAGATCCCGTAACTCTTCAATCTTTACTCGTTTTTGTTCCATACTATCTCTATATCGAATCGTCACAGTGTGGTCTTCTAAAGTATCATGGTCTACGGTAATGCAAAACGGTGTTCCGTTGGCATCTTGTCGTCTGTAGCGTTTTCCAACACTGTCTTTGTCTTCATAAAGCACATTAAAGTCCCATTTTAGATCATCGGCGATTCGTTGTGCGATTTCAGGTAAACCGTCTTTTGAAACCAATGGAAAAATGGCCGCTTTTACAGGCGCCAAAACTGCTGGCAATTTTAAGACCGTGCGCGATTTTCCATCACCAAGATCTTCTTCTTCCAAAGCATTTGAAAATACCGCCAAAAACATTCTATCTAAACCAATGGAGGTTTCCAAAACATAGGGCACATAACTTTCATTGAGTTCCTGATCAAAATATTGTAATTTTTTTCCAGAATGAATTTCATGTTGTTTTAAGTCAAAATCAGTTCTGGAATGAATGCCTTCCAATTCTTTAAAACCGAACGGAAATTTAAATTCGATATCGGTAGCGGCATCCGCGTAGTGCGCCAATTTATCATGATCGTGAAAACGATAATTTTCGGCTCCCAATCCCAATGACATATGCCATTTCATTCTAGTGTCCTTCCAGTGTTCAAACCATTCTTTTTGAGTGCCTGGCTTAATGAAAAATTGCATTTCCATTTGTTCAAATTCACGCATACGAAAGATAAACTGTCTTGCGACGATTTCATTTCTGAACGCTTTTCCTGTTTGTGCAATTCCGAACGGGATTTTCATACGCCCCGTTTTCTGAACATTTAGAAAATTCACAAAGATCCCTTGAGCCGTTTCTGGTCGCAGGTATAAATCCATCGAGTTTTCAGCAGACGCACCAATCTTGGTTCCGAACATTAAGTTGAACTGTTTCACTTCGGTCCAATTTCTACTTCCGGTCAGTGGATCAGCGATTTCCAATTCTTCGATAAGCGCTTTCACATCAGCTAAATCTTCCTGTTGAAGCGATTTGCCCATGCGGGAAAGTATCTTTTCGATTTTTTCATAATAGCCAACCACACGAGGATTGGTGGTGATGAATTCCTCTTTATTGAAGGCATCTCCAAAACGCTTTTCAGCTTTACTGACTTCTTTGTCAATTTTGGCTTCGATTTTAGCACAATAATCTTCGATCAAGACATCGGCTCTGTAACGTTTTTTTGAATCTTTATTATCTATCAATGGATCGTTAAAAGCATCTACGTGCCCCGATGCTTTCCACGTGGTTGGATGCATGAAAATTGCCGAATCGATCCCGACAATATTGTCATTCATCTGTACCATGGCTTTCCACCAATAATCGCGTATGTTTTTCTTTAGTTCGGCACCGTTTTGAGCGTAGTCATAGACGGCGCTCAAACCATCGTAAATTTCACTGCTCTGAAACACGTATCCGTATTCCTTGGCATGGGAGATTACTTTCTTAAATTGATCGTCTGGATGTATCATGCTGCAAAAGTAAAAAACCGCCCCAATTAATGGAGCGGTTTCTTTTTAAATTTTATAATGGATTTATTTTAATTCTATTTTGGTACTTCCCAACCTTTGATCTTTATGGAATACAGAAATGAAATACGTGCCTTTATCAAGTGGCATTTCTGAAGCGTTCACCAAAATACTAGTTTGAATGTTTTGCGCATCATTGTTATAATCAACGGCGGTTTTGACACTATAGATCAAGGATGAATCTCCAAATTCTATAAATCCTTTATCTGATACCACGTTGTTACTTGGGTTGACGATCTGGATATAAAGTTCTTTAGAGCCTTTCTCTGTCAATGCATTTTCTGCAAGTGTAAAACTTACTTCAAACGACTGCGTTCTATTCGCTTTTTTAGTCTGTATGACTTTACCTTTTACATTCTGATATGCTTTTGCCTTAAACGAATTCGCTTTAAGTGCACCCGCTTTTTCAATTACAGCTTTTAGTGATTCGTTCTTTTTGTCTAAAGTAGAATTAATATGCACCTGTTCATTCAATGCCACTTTGGCATTTTGTCTATCGTTCTCCAAGGTTTGGTTGAGAATGTTTAAAGAGTTCACTGCTTCAGAAAGCAAATTATTCATTCTTTTTGAGCTCTGAAGTTGTGTTTTGAATTTGGAAACAACGGACAGATCACTTTTTAAGAGACGCAGTGAATCTAATGCCGATTGAGTATAAGACCTAGTGCGCTGCAATTCTTCTGACATGTCAGTATTTGTGTCGTAAATCGCATCATAGCGATCAATGGCGTGAGACAATTCAGTTTCAACAAGTTTCATCTCTTGTTGTAAATTCTGTTGTTGCTCTATGTTTGCTTTATAATTTGTAAAACCAAATATGGCTATAACAGCAATCGTGATACACAATGATCCTATAATAAGTCTATAGTTAAAATATTGAGGGTTAACTATCATTCTTAATTATTGAGGGATGTTAGGGATTATTAATCAATTGTGCGAAAATAAATATTAAGTTTGTGTCAGCTATCTTTTTATCGACCAAATGGTAATAAATTTGTTGAACTTGTTTTTTCCTAAATTATGTTTGGCTTGCGATGTTCATTTAGGTGATAATGAGACACATCTCTGTGTAATTTGCCGGAATGAATTGCCGATAACCGATTTCCACAATGACCTAAATAACGCGGTAGAAAAACGATTGTACGGACGTGTAAAATTCGAGCGTGCCACAAGTCTTTTGTGGTTCAATAAAAAAGGAATTGTCCAGCATTTGCTTCATAATCTAAAATATAAAGGGCATCAGGAGGTCGGTGTTTATCTTGGAAAATGGTTTGGTGCGGAGTTGAGCCAGCTAGAGCCGTACAAAACCGTTGATGTTGTCGTTCCGGTGCCGTTGCACAAATCGAAGTTGAGAAAACGGGGGTATAATCAAGTCCATAAATTTGCTGAAGAACTTGGAAAGGCCTTATCTATACCTGTCGACACCACAACGTTGGTCAAAACCAAGGCAACATCAACGCAAGTATTTAAGGATCGTTTAAAGCGTATTTTGACCCATGACGCTGACTTTTCTATTTCAGGTGATATGTCGTTGCAGGGAAAGCACATTTTATTGGTAGATGATATCATTACAACAGGTGCGACAATCGAAGCATGTGCCAATCAATTAATGCGAATTAAGGGTGTGCGCATTAGTGTGGTCACCATGGCAATTGCCGAGTGATTTTTACGTTAGTATTCTAAATATATCGTTAATTTGCCATAAATAGTGAGGTTACCTATGTTTCGTTTAGTATATAAATTGAGTTTGTTGATCGGTTTGTTCTTGCTCGTGTTGGCCTGTGCCAATAGAGGAACGCCTAGTGGAGGTGAAAAAGATATATTGCCACCTCAAATTACAAGATCCATCCCTGAAAATTTTACTACCAACTTTCAAGGAAATGAAATTCGCATTTATTTTGATGAATATATAAAGATTAAAGACATTCAAAAGCAGTTGATCATTTCACCACCGATGGATCCGGAACCGGAAATAACGCCATTGGGCTCAGCCAGCAAATACATCAAAATTATTATAAAGGATACCTTGGAGGCCAATACGACCTATGCCTTCAACTTTGGACAAAGCATCGTGGATAACAATGAAGAAATACCGTATCCATATTATAGGTATGTCTTTTCTACGGGAGATTATATTGATTCACTTTCGGTGAAAGGAAGTATCTCTGATGCGAAGAATCGAGTTCCGGATACGTTCGTTTCTGTGATGCTCTATGCGATTGACTCCACATTCAGCGACTCAATCATCTATAAGAAAAAGCCGAAATACATCACAAATACATTGGATAGTCTTACCACGTTCAGCATTGATAATATTAGAGCAGGAAACTATTTGTTAGTAGCCTTAAAGGACGAAAACCGAAATTTTACGTATCAGCAAAAATCAGATAAAATTGGATTTTACCAAACACCAATTTCGGTGCCTTCAGATTCCGCATCATACAATATCAAACTTTTTAAAGAAGAGTTGGATTTTAGAGTGGAACGACCAAAACAGGTGGCCGGTCAGAAAATAGCTTTTGGTTACGAAGGTGACGCTAAACAGATGGAAGTCGAAATGCTCGAAAAAAATTCAGATGATTTTGAAATGCGATTGACCAAAGACCCAAAAACGGATACTTTATATTATTGGTACAAACCAAAACTTGAGTTGGATTCCACACTATTTGTCGTAAGAAATAGGCTCACGGTGGACACCTTAAATCACCGTTTTAGGGATTTGCCAAAAGACTCCTTGATCATATCCAAAACTTCCTCCAAGAATTCTGGTTTTGATGATGATTTTATGTTGGAAGGAACGGTTCCTTTTGTGGATTTTCAAGAGTCGAAGGTTAAGATCACGGACAGTGATTCAATCGATGTGCCTTTTATAAGTGAATATGATTCTATTAAAAATAGGTATACCTTTAAATTTGAGAAGAAAGAATCTCAATCCTATAAATTGGAATTATTACCGGAAGCACTGACCGATTTTTTCGAAAATGTCAATGACACACTTAATTATTCCATAAAAACAAAAGCGTTTGATCAGTATGGTAATGTCAGGGTTACTCTAATCAATGCCGAATATCCAATTATTTTACAGCTGACCGATGATAAAGGCGTTGTTAAATACGAGAAATTTGCGACAGAGCCACGGTTATTTGATTTTAGGAATATAAATCCTGGACTGTATTATTTGAGAACCATCATAGATAGTAACGGTAATAAAGAATGGGATTCGGGCAACTATTTAAAGCAACAACAACCGGAACGCATCAGCTATTTTCCCGATCTTGTAGACGCAAGGGCAGGCTGGGACTTAATTCAGGAATTTATCCTAGAGAAAACAAATCCCGATCCTCTAAAAAATTAAGGTGTTCACGATGCTTATTTAGGTCAGATTTATTTAAGGATACGATCTCTATAGCTTCTTTCTCAAACGGTATCGTATCCATTCGATGTCCTAAAACATCATAAGCGGCCGAATGCCCCGAATACTCGTGGCTATTGCCATCAGCCCCAACACGGTTGACACCAATACAATAACTCATGTTTTCAATGGCTCGTGCTTTTAAGAGGGTGTCCCAAGCAGCGACACGTACTTTTGGCCAATTGGCGACATACATCAGTACATCATAATTTTCCACGTTTCGTGCCCAAACAGGAAATCGTAAATCATAACACACCAAAGGGCAGATTTTCCAGCCTTTATAGTCGACAATCAATTTTTTTGTTCCTGCTGAATAGACTTTATCTTCTCCTGCCAAGGTGAACGTGTGTCGCTTATCATAATGGTCAATCGTTCCATTGGGATGCACAAAAAGTAGACGATTGTAGAAACTTTCTCCCTCTTTTATAATCAAGCTTCCTGTTACTGCCGCATGTTTTTGAGCGGCTATTTTTTGCATCCACTTTACAGTATCGCCATCCATGGGTTCTGCAACATCTGATGCATTCATTGTAAAACCTGTTGTGAACATTTCAGGCAACACAATGATGTCAACATCTATTGTAATGGTGATGATTTTATTGGTAAAATCTATCCTATTTTCTTCGGGATTTTCCCAAATCAAATTAGATTGAATCAAAGCAATATGTAAAAGGTCTGTTTCCAAAATTAGCTTCTCATTAATTTTTCTTTCGCATCTGAAACATCTTCACGATAATTTTCCAATTTTTTCATCCAGTCTTTTTCATCGTTTGGTGATAACTTACCTTTACGTTTCAACTTATCATATTTCGCTTGGTTTTTTGAAAGTCGCTTGGTCGCTTTTTCAAAATTATCCTGCGCATCTTGTTTATTCTGCAACGCTCTTTCTGCCTTTTTCTGTTCTTTCTCTGCTCTTTTTTGAGCCTTTTCGGCTTCTTTCATGGCTTTTTCAGCCTCTTTTCGTTCTTTTGCAAGTTTTTCGGCGGTCTTTTTTGCTTCTATTTCTTCCTTTGCAATCGCCGCAGCTTCTAATGTCGCGGCTTGTGCTTCTTTGGTGGCTAGTTTTGTGTTCTCAAAAATAGTCTTAATCTCTATTTGATGTTCCTTTGATAATGTGGATGTCACGTCTTTCCCATCCTTCAAGATGACGTCGCCTTTCACTTCATATTTGACGCCTTTATGTTCCACTTCTTGGGCCTTTCCAAAAAAGCCCACTGTTAAAAATAATACTATTATCCAGAATTTCATGTTGTTCTTAAATTTGATTAAAAGACACAGAAATGAGATAATGACACTTCTGTGTTGTTGAATTAATTTCAACTTATAAAAATAACGGTTTTTTGATTAAATTTAGAGCTTATGAAGAAGAATTTAACATATCAAAAATGTGGCTCAAATGATCTTGAGGCAGTGAGATCTATTGCCAAAATTACATTTGTTGAAGCTTACGAAGCCGATAATGATCCTGAAGATTTTAAAGCCTATCTAAACTCTGCATTTGATCCGCTTCAAATGAAAGCAGAATTAGAAAATCCTAATTCACAGTTCTACTTTATTTATCATGAAAATTCTCTGGTTGGCTATTTCAAATTAAATAAGAACGATGCACAAGGAGAAGATTACGGAACTCAATCGCTTGAATTATCCCGGCTTTATATATTGAAGGAATTTCAAGGTCAAGAGATCGGTAGAATGGCCTTACTTAAAATCATTGAATTGACTAAAGAAATGAATAAAACTTGGCTTTGGTTGAGTGTTTGGCAGCTCAACGAGAATGCCGTTCGATTTTATGAACGACATGGTTTTAAAAAATTTGACACGCAGATTTTTTATGTGGGAACTGATGCTCAAATGGATTGGTTGATGCGATTAAATTTGGAATAAGAGCTGTTTTTACCCACAGGTTGCTCCAAAGCTCAAAATTTTATAGAGTGAAATCAGTCAAAACTGTTCAGTTTTTTCTCTGCTTCATCCACGTCATCTTGATACCTTTTTAAGCGATTTTCCCAATCCTCAATATCATTTGGAGAAAGTTTCCCTTTATCTTTAAGTCTATTAAATCGATTCTTTTTGCTTTTCAATTGGTCTTTGGCTTTAAGAAATTCTTTTCGAGCGTCATCTTTCTCTTTTAGTTTAGCTTCAATTTCCTTTTGCTTGTCCTCTAATTCTTGTTGCTTTTGTAACGCTTTATCCTGTATTTTTTGAAGTTCCTTTTGTTGGTCTTCAAGCTCTTCTCGTTGGTTTTCGGCAATTTCTTGGCGCTTTAAACGCGCTTCCAGATTTGACTTGATAGCGCTTTTCTCATCATTGGATAACGTTTCTGTAACATCTTTGCCATTGGTGACAAACGTATCGCCTTTTACTTCATAAACAGTTCCGTCATCGGAAATGACCGTATGTGTGGTTCCACAAGAAAGGATTGAAGCAAAAACAATTAAGGTTAGAAAATATTTAAAATTCATTTTTTGATTTTTCATGTCATTTAAAATGCAAAAAACATGAAGAATAGACTATGGATTTATAAAAGTTTTAACAGTACTAGATCGTGCATAATATATCTGCAGCTTGCTTTAATGTATCATCCGTCTTGGCAAAACAGAAACGTAATACCTTATTATCAATCCCGTTTTCATTGAAAGCAGACATTGGAATGGAAGCAATCTTGTGATCAGTTGTTAAGCGTTTTGCGAAATCCAAATCATTCTCATCTGTAATATCTGAATAATCCAACACTTGAAAATACGTACCCTTTGAAGGTGTGATTTTAAAACGGGAATCTTTTATTAAACTTAAAAACAAATCACGTTTTCGTTGGTAGAACTCTGATAATTCCAAATAATGACTCGGTTCTTTAATATAGTCTGCTAATCCTTTTTGGGTTGGATGAGGTACTGAAAACACATTGAACTGATGCACTTTTTGAAACTCCTGCATTAATTCTTTTGGAGCGCAACAATACCCAACTTTCCAACCT
>JBBSOJ010000061.1:0-13732 GCA_038259855.1 Flavobacteriales bacterium | reverse complement strand
TTGTCGATGTTGGTACCAGACAATTTTTACTGAAAAATTTATACTGGGAGAAAAAAGGGCAATTGGCTTTAAGAATGAATTTGGAAGTGTTGCGAGACCAAGTGTCAGAAGTTGGAGAAGCGCTACCGATTCATGCAAGGTTCGACGAAGAGACTTTATTTGTGCGGGGCGATCGGTCAGAATATATAACCTTGCAAGATGAATCCTTGATAAAAACACATTTTCCCAAAGCAACACTTAAAACCGTTTCCAATGCTGGCCATTGGCTTCATGCTGAAAACCCAACGGAATTTTTTGAAGTTGTAAATCATTTTATTAACTAAAATCATATCATCCTTAAAATTATGAATCTAATTATCCGACTACTTTTAACTGCCGTTGCAGTTGTTATTTTAGCTAAACTTTTGCCAGGCGTTGCTGTGGCAGGATTCACTGGGGCGATCGTCGTCGCAATTGTCTTGGCGATATTGAATGCCATTTTAAAACCCATATTGGTTTTATTGACACTTCCAATAACCGTTGTGACACTTGGCCTATTTTTATTGGTGATTAACGCGTTGATTATTTTATTGGCTGACGAATTTTTGGACGGTTTTGAGGTCAGTGGTTTTTGGATTGCCTTACTCTTTAGTTTGCTCTTGTCATTTTTGCAATCGATACTGTTTTCAATTTTAAAAGACGATAAAAGCTAGTGCTGTTGTGAAAACGTTAAAACTTTGTTCTAACACAAAAATTCCGTACTTTTGCAACCCAATTTTATAGCAGAAAAATGAACATTACAAGAGAAAACATCGATGCCCTTAATGCAGTCGTCAAAGTAGATATCGCGAAAGAAGATTACAGCGATAAAGTTGAAAAAATCCTTATTGATTATCGTAAATCCGCGAACATTCCTGGTTTTAGAAAAGGACATGTGCCGATGACCATGGTAAAAAAGCAATACGGTAAAGCCGTTTTGGTTGATGAGGTCAACAAATTGTTACAGGAAGCGCTTAATAAATATCTTACTGAAGAGAAACTGGATGTTTTGGGCAATCCACTTCCTAAATCCCAAGATAAATTAGATTGGAACTCTGAATCGTTTTCATTTGAATTTGAATTAGGATTGGCTCCAGAATTTGAGGTGGAGTTAAAGACCAAAAAACCAATTACCCAATATACTATAGTTGCTGACTCCAAAATGATCGACAATCAAGTGGATCATCTTCGGAAGCAATATGGTAAACTAATGTCTCAAGATACTGTTACTAAAGAATCTGAAATCATTGGAGTTTTTGCAAACGAAGAAAAAAACATAGATAATAAGGCGACCTTGACTTTAGATAAATTTAAAGGAAAGGCTGTAGAAAAACAGTTCATTGGTGCTAAAGTTGGAGATGTTGTTACGTTGCATACCAAAGGCTTATTTGAAGATGATCATGATTTAATGAACTTCCTAAAAGTAGACCACGATGATGTCCATGATTTGGATGTCGAGGTTAACTTTACCATCAATGAGATCAACAAGCGCGAAATGGCGGATCTAGATCAGGAATTGTTTGATAAGCTTTTCGGAAAAGATACGGTGACGTCAGTAACTGAATTGAAAACAAAAATCAAGGAAGATTCAGAAAAACAGTTTGCACAGCAAGGCGATCAAAAGTTCCTGAATGATGTGACCGAATACTTGGTTGAAAACACAAACTTTGACCTGCCTTCATCATTTTTACAGCGATGGATGCAAACCGCAGGTGAAGAGGCCATGGATGCAGATCAGGCAAAAGATGAATATGAGAAGTCAGAAAAGAGCATGCGTTATCAGTTGATCGAAGGAAAATTGATTGAGAAACATAAGTTGCAAGTGACTTTTGAAGATCTTAAAGCATTTGCAAAAGAAATGATCAAAGTGCAAATGGCACAATTTGGTCAGATGGATCCTTCTGATAAAGAGCTGGACGACATTGCTGCTCGAATATTGTCAAATAAGGAAGAGGTCAAACGGTTGTCAGAACAATTGATGAGCCAAAATCTTTTAAAGCTTTATAAAAATGAAGTAAACGTTAAGGTCAAAGAAATGACTTATGATGAATTTGTGAAAGAGTTTTACAGTTAAGAATTATAATTAAATCCTTATATTTGAGCGTAAAACTGATCGGTTTTGCGCTTTTTTTGACTTTAGAAAACTGCACTATATTTGGATGAAGTCAACTTGATAAATTTCAAGCAATCATTACTTAATAAGAAGAAAAATTTATGAATTACGGAAAAGAATTTCAAAAATTTGCAATACAAGATCAAGGCATCAGCAGCACGTATTATGATAAAATCATGAGCAGTATGTATCCTGTCGGGCTCACTCCCAATATTATTGAAGAACGACAGATGAATGCAGTGGCTATGGACGTCTTCTCACGTTTAATGATGGATCGTATCATATTTTTAGGAACTGGTATCAATGATCAGGTTGCTAACATCGTACAAGCTCAATTATTGTTTTTAGAAAGCACAGATGCTTCCAAAGACATTCAGATCTACATTAATTCCCCTGGAGGTAGCGTTTATGCTGGTCTTGGTATTTATGATACGATGCAATTGATAAAGCCAGACGTTGCAACCATTTGTACAGGGATGGCAGCATCGATGGGTGCTGTATTGTTGTGTGCTGGTGAAAAAGGAAAGCGTAGCGGATTGACTCATTCACGAGTGATGATCCACCAGCCTTTAGGTGGTGCGCAAGGTCAAGCGAGCGATATAGAAATTACAGCACGTGAGATCATGACACTTAAAGAAGAATTATATAAAATCATCAGTAACCATTCCGGACAGACCTATGAAAAGGTCTATGAAGATAGTGATCGCGATTATTGGATGAAAGCTGATAGAGCCATGGAGTATGGTATGATTGATGAGGTATTGGCACGTAAATAATAATAATCCAAATTGAAGTTCTTTAAGATCCATGTAGTGGATTTTGGAATTTCAGTTTTGGAATTGTAAAAGAATTATGGCAAAGGAAGAATTAGAATGTTCGTTTTGTGGTAGGAAAAAGCCAGAAACCAGTTTATTGATTGCGGGCTTAGACGCCCATATTTGTGATCGTTGTATAGAGCAGGCACACGGAATTGTTTTAGAGGAATCAAAACAAAGTGGCAATTCAGAATTATCTTCTGAATTGATGCTTAAAAAACCAAAGCAGATCAAGGAGTTTCTTGACGAATATATCATAGGTCAAGAGTATACGAAAAAGGTCATGTCGGTAGCGGTCTACAATCATTATAAAAGATTGCTTCAACCAGCATCAAAAGACGAGATTGAGATTCAAAAAAGTAACATTATCATGGTCGGTCAAACCGGAACCGGTAAAACCTTGATGGCGCGTACCATTGCGAAGATGCTAAATGTGCCATTGGCAATAGTCGATGCCACCGTTTTAACAGAAGCTGGGTATGTTGGTGAAGATGTTGAAAGTATTTTGACGCGTTTATTGCAAGCTGCGGATTACAATCTTGAAAAGGCAGAAAAGGGTATTGTTTTTATTGATGAGATTGATAAAATCGCCCGTAAAAGTGATAATCCTTCCATTACCAGAGATGTGTCTGGTGAAGGTGTGCAACAAGCACTTTTGAAACTGCTAGAAGGAACGGTTGTGAATGTTCCGCCAAAAGGTGGTCGAAAACATCCCGATCAAAAGTTTATTGAGGTCAACACGGAGCACATTCTATTTATTGCCGGAGGTGCTTTCGACGGTATTGACAGAATCATATCTAAACGATTGAATATGGCGGCCATAGGCTATAAAGCTGCCCATGATGATATGATCGATACCGCGAATGTCCTTCAATATATAATACCAAAAGATCTTAAAGATTTTGGTCTGATCCCAGAGATCATAGGCCGTTTGCCTGTGTTGAGTTTCATGGATCCATTAGACGAAAAAACGTTGAGAGCGATTTTGACCGAACCCAAAAATGCCATCATCAAGCAATACAAAAAACTGTTTGAAATGGACGACATCGAATTCGAGATTACCGATGGTGCGTTGGATTTTATCGTTGGGAAAGCCATTGAATATAAGTTGGGTGCTAGAGGTCTGCGTTCTTTATGTGAAGAAATATTGACTGACGCCATGTTCGAGATGCCAAGTGGCAATGAAAAGAAATTGAAAGTCACAAGAGATTATGCCGAGGATAAAATTTCTAAAACAACCCTTAAACGCTTAAAAGCGGTATCCTAGAGATTGTTACAAGATTTTTTAAATAAATAAAACCACCTTTTTGAGGTGGTTTTTATTTGTCTTGGATTTAAAAATTAATATTGCATAAACAATATCGGAACTATAATAAGAGGGACTTTTTTCTTAATTCAATTGATCAAAACAGAACAGTACAATCTGTATTTTTTGATTTCTATATCGTAAATATAATGGCTTATTCGTGAGTTAAATACTTCAAGGCTGTATTTTAGATAAAGCACAAATTAAATTCGTTATAAAAAATGCATTGGTCGTTTTCAACGTTGAAATACGATGGACTTCAGTTAGAAAACTTTTGACTTCAAATGAATAATTGTTTGAATAACAGCTATAAATGAAGAGGATACTGTAACATCTTTTTACTTCAAAACAGTGTTCATCTCTAAAAGTTCATCCAGATAAAGTCGGGTATTGGATAATCTAGGAATTTTATGTTGTCCGCCCAATTTATCATGATGCTTGAGCCAATTATAGAAAAGTTGGGGTCTGGCAATTTGAATTTTTGGTTTGTTGAGGGTAATATTATTGAATCGTTTTGCTTCGTAGTCTGAATTGAGCGATTTAAGGGCGTTGTCCAAAAGTTCATTAAATAGTTCTATGTTATCGGGTTCCCTCTTAAACTCTATCAACCATTCGTGAGATCCTTTTTTCCTACCTTCCATAAAGATTGGTGCCACAGTATACTCCACTATTTCAGCTTTTGTCTTTTTACAGACTTTTTTCAACGCATCTTCAGCATTTTCAATAATCAATTCTTCGCCGAAAACATTAATGTGATGTTTCGTCCGACCGGAAACCTTAATCCGATGCGGGCTTAACGATGTAAAGCGAATCGTGTCGCCAATTCTATAGCGCCAAAGTCCAGCATTGGTTGTGATTACAACCGCATAATTGACATCTTTTTCAACTAAAGATAACGGTATGATTTTTTGATCACTGGTGCCATATCCATCCATTGGAATGAATTCATAAAAAATGCCATAATCCAGCATTAATAGAAGTTCACTTGAGTTGTTCTGATCTTGTATAGCGAAGAATCCTTCTGACGCATTGTAGATTTCGTAATACTTAAATTCCTTGCGAGGTAAGATTGATTTGTACTGATCCACGTAAGGTAGGAAACTCACACCGCCATGAAAATAAACTTCCAGATTGGGCCAAATATCGAAAATGTTATTTTTTCCGGTAGTTTCAAGAACATTGTTCAATAAAACAAGCATCCAAGATGGCACGCCAGCCAAACTCGTCACATTTTCATGAATCGTTTCATTTACGATGGCCTGCATTTTATGTTCCCAATCGCTCATTAACGATACACGGCTGCTCGGTGTGCTGCTAAATTCTGCCCAAAAAGGCATATTGTCAATTAAGATGGCCGATAGATCACCGAAAACGGTGCCATTTTCGCAATACAATTCTTTGCTGCCGCCGAGACGAAGACTTTTGCCCGTAAACAGTTGCGAATTTTCATTGTTATTTAAATACATGCACAAGAGGTCCTTGCTGGCCGCATAATGGCAGTCTTCTAAAGACTCATAACTTACAGGAATAAATTTACTCTTACCACTCGTCGTGCCACTCGACTTCGCAAACCATTTTATCGGGGTTGGCCAGAAGATATTATTTTCACCTTTACGGGAACGCTCAATCACCTGCTGATTACTTTCGTAATTACTGATGGGCAAACGTTCGGCGAACGTCTTATAGTTCTTAATGGACGCAAAATCATAATGCCTACCGATTTCAGTATCTTTTGCCTTGGAAACGAGCTCTAACAACAGCTCGTTTTGAACTTCATGTGGATATTTCAAGAACAGTTCAATTTGATGAAACCTTTTTTTTAGGAACCATGTGGCAATTGAATTGACTATGGGGATTGGCATTTTTAAAGTATCTTTAGGCTTCTAAAATAATACTTTTTTTGATGCAGTACCGAGGAGTTTTAACAAAAATGGTTACCGAGTTTGCTCAGCCCATTCAGTATTATCTCATATTTGAAAACGATTTTGTTCATATGAACCAATTATTGGATAGGGCAATCACCATTCAGTTTGTTGGCTATCAATGTTTGAACTGTGGTATGAACAAACAAATCTATAGACAAGGATTTTGCAAAAGCTGTTTTTTTGATATGCCGCAAGCTGGCGATTGGATCATGAGACCCGAGTTGAGTACCGCACATCTTGATAAGGAAGACCGGGATCTTGAATATGAAAAAAGGGTACAATTAAAACCGCACATTGTCTATTTGGCTAATTCGAGTAACGTGAAAGTGGGCGTGACAAGAAAAGGACAAGTGCCAACCCGATGGATCGATCAAGGTGCCCACGAAGCGATTGAGATAGTAGAAGTACCAAATAGATATTTGGCAGGCATCACAGAGGTCGCCCTTAAAAATTATGTAGGAGATAAAACCAATTGGAGAACGATGTTGAAGAATGACATCAAAGATGAAAATCTGGTGGAATGGCGAGATAAATTGCAACAATACATTCCTGATGAAGCCAAAGCGTACTTCATTGCATCGAATAAAGAAACCAGTATTGATTTTCCAGTGCTTCGCTATCCCGAAAAGCCAAAAAGTCTGAATTTAGAGAAAACACCGATGTATTCGGGTGTCCTAAAAGGAATCAAAGGTCAGTATGTAATTTTTGAAGATGACACCGTTTTCAACATTCGCGGGAGTGAAGGGTATGTAGTTGAAATTTCTATTTAATAAGAAAGGACCCAACATATATTGGATCCTTTTTTATTTATAAGTGTAAAAGAAGTTTAAACGTCATCCTGATCTCTCAAATTCTGAATGTATTCTGCTTTCTGCACTTCACGTCTTCGTTTTACAGATGGTTTTGTGAAAAATTGATTTTCTCTCAAATTCTGCATTACCTTAACATTTCTGTGTTTACGTTTGTAACGTTTGAGAGCTCTTTCTATATTCTCTCCCTCTTTAATTTCAATTCTTAACATGTACGATTATTATATAGTTATTATTTTATTTAAGCTTATCCTAAATATGTTTTTAAAATTTTACTTTTAGAGGTGTGTCGTAAGCGTCTAATCCCTTTTTCTTTGATTTGACGAACGCGTTCTCTAGAAAGGTCGAAAGTTACGCCAATTTCGTCTAAACTCATAGGCATTTCTCCACCAAGTCCATAATAAAGCTTTATAACGTCACCTTCTTTATTAGAAAGTGTGTCCAAAGCTCTGTCAATTTCCAATTTTAAAGAATCTTCCATTAAATCATTATCAGGTCTTGGTGATTCTTTATGGGAAACGACATCGTATAAACTAAAATCTTCTCCTTCTCTTAAAGGCGCATCCATGGATAGGTGGCGACCGGAGTTTTTCATGGATAACTTCACATCGCTTAACGTCATATCCAATTCTTTCGCAATTTCCGCTGTACTAGGCGGTCTCTGATACGATTGCTCTAAAAATGAATACGCTTTGTTGATTTTGTTGATAGAACCAATTTTGTTCAAAGGTAATCTCACTACACGAGCTTGTTCTGCCAATGCTTGAAGAATGGCTTGTCTTATCCACCATACCGCATAGGAAATAAATTTAAATCCTCTGGTTTCATCAAAACGTTTCGCTGCTTTTACCAAGCCAGCGTTACCTTCGTTGATAAGATCAGGAAGCGTTAACCCTTGATTTTGATACTGTTTAGCGACAGATACCACAAAACGTAAATTTGCAGTAACCAACTTGTCTAATGCCACCTGGTCATCTTCCCTAATAAGTTGTGCTAGCTCTACTTCTTCATCAGCCGTAATCAGCGGTAGTTTACTTATGTCTTGAAGATATTTATCAAGTGATTTAGATTCTCTGTTGGTTACCTGCTTTGTGATTTTTAATTGTCTCATGTATCGTTTTTAGGTTATTATGACTTTCTATACTACAGTATAACCGAAAAAACGAGAAAAGCAAATCCAAAGCCTCACCTTTAACATAAATTTGTGATTGAATATGCCTAACTTATTGTAATGGGCTATTTTGCAAGATTGGCATAGTTATTTACGAGAAATATTCAAAACTCTAATGATTTGAATATTAATAGACTTTCAAATATAAAAATTCAGAGGGCCTCACCGTGTAGAAAGTCGCACATTTAAAAAGTGTTAATGTGCGACTTTAATGGTATTGTATTTTATTTTCAAGATTTTGAAACTGAAATCTAGAAGATTGTATTGTTAAAGAAAAGTTCCAGCTTTTAAACTTAATTAACACTATCCTTCTTTTTTTTCTTACCGCCCAATAACCCGCCAAGAACATCTTTGACGCCTTGCTTAACAGGATCTACTTTTGGTGGCGCGGTGGTCGTGCTTTTAGTCGTGTCGGTCGTTGTGCCTGTTGGTGGGGTAGAGCCTGTACTACCAGAAGTATTGCCATTCATGAGTCCCCCAAGAATATTCTTTATTTTATCTTTTCCTTGTCCGACCAATTTTTGTTTCTCAATTTCAATCAATTGTTTGGTTAGATTGGTAACGCCACTTGTCAAATCGGTTGTCACTTGCGGGCTTGTAAAGGTTCCTGACATATTCGCAGTAATCGGAATCGATATTTTATTCACGTCATTATCATTGATCTTTCCGATTAATCTATTGACATCACCACCCAAATATTTGGCCGGAACGTTAAATACGGCATTGTAATTAAGTGATTTATCAAAACCATGTGCTCCTGACACCGTAATGCCAATGTCTTTGTAGGCGAGATTAAATGGTTTTACATTCACTCGTCCATTCGAAAATTCCAAGTTAGCTGCGAGATCCTTCAAATCAAGTTTATCAAAATCAATAAAATTTAAAGCGCCACCTAGTTTACTCAATAGAGCACTTTGGCTTTCGTCGATGCTAGTGGTTAATAATTCTGCAAATGCATTCCCCGAAACGGTGTTTAATTGCGGCGAAAACTCGTTGTCTAAAAGACCAGAAATATTGACGTTGGTATTTAATTTCCCCTGCATCACTTTGGCTAAAGGTGCAATATTTTGTAATAGTTCCAACCCTTGAAATGATTTTGCGATGTCAAAACTGTTGGCATCCAATTTTAAGTTAAAAGAGGGTGAATCTTCTTTGGTACTCACACTTCCAGAAACCGATAAGATGCCATCAAATAATTTTGTGGTCAATCCCGTCAGATTTGCCTGTTGATCCTTTATGGTTAATGTGCCCTTCACATCCTTTAAATTCAAGTTGTCGTATATAACAGTATTGGCATTGGCTGAAATGGTGCACTCTAAAAATTTTGGGATTTTTAGACTTTCTGTGGATGTGGTCGTTTTTGTTTCCGTTCCTGATGCGCCTGTAGTGGTCGTTTTTTCCGACATAAAATCATTTAAGGCCAGAATATTTGAATTCAATTTAAAATCCCCTTTTAGATTTACTTTCTTGCTCAACATAAAACCAATTAAATTATTGATGGTTCCTGTAGCTGATATATCACTTTTACCAGTTTTCGCATCAAAGCTATTTAATGTTACAGTTGAAGGATTAAAGGTCATATCAGCTTTTGAAATCTGCAATGGCTGATTCATGGCATCGGATGTAAAAACCATATTCGTAATGTTGGCATTTCCTGAAGCCTTGATACGCTCGTAAGCATTTGTTTCGACTGCATTCATATCAAAAGAGGTGGTCAGTTTTGCTCTCAAAATACCGCTCAACTCATTTTCCAATTCAATGGGGTAGGCTTTCGTCAAGTTTGCCAAATTTAAAACGCCATCAATGTCAGCATCAACCAACATATTGCCAGTGATATTTTTGATCATGGCTGATGATTTAAATACGTCATTATCAATTTTAAAATTCAACGTATTGATGGCAACATAAGTGTCATCAACATTTCCTGTTTCATTCTTGATTTGAGTATCGATAATAATGTCTTCAACCTTTTTAGGTAAATCAGGATATTTAAACGACGCATTGTTTGATTTTATGCTGATATCCAAGGTAGGAATGGTCGTTTCAGTTGATTTTCCTTTAATAAGACCACTGATTTTGAAGTCACCCGTGGTCTGAACATTTTCAATATTTTTAGAATAACTTTCAGGAATCACGGCCAAGAAATCCTTAAACGACGAGCCCGGATTTTCGAATGAAATATCAATATCCTGTCCTCCTTCAATGATCTGTACAAAACCTCTGAACTCCAATGGAAGTTTGTTGATATAGCCTTTGTTGTCTTTGAAAGTATATTTTTGGTTGTTCAAATCTAAATCGATCAGAGCATCCAATTGAACGTGGTTATTATCCAAGTATTTTGTACTGTCCATAATCAGACTGACATTCGCTTCTGATTTTGTGTCTAACTCTGAAATCTTATCAGTGAATTTTGCATTACCTGTGTGAAATAATTCCGTAACATAAAACGATAGATTGGTACTTTCATCAATATAGGTCAAAGCACTTTTGGTAATGCTATAATCTTTGATATCAAAAGCAAAGCTTGAGGCTTCTGTGGCATTCGGATCTTCTTTGACAATATCAAAATTTGTTTGTCCAACAGCGTTGGTTTTGAGGGTTACTAAAGCTTGATTCACTTTAATAGTGTTAACAACAATAGGCCCGTCACTGGCACTTTTAAATAATTCTTTAACAGACATAGAAAACGCCAAGTTCTTTGCGGTTACCAAGGTTTCATCTTTAAAAGGTTCAAAATTGGTGATGACCAAATCATCCACTTCAACATATGCCTGGGGAAAACTTCTAAATAGACTTAAACTCACGTCACTAAATTCAACTTCAGCATTCAAATTTTGATTGATAAAGTTTTTGACCATATCCTTAATTTGAGATTGAAATATAAAAGGGGCTGCCACCAAAATGGCGATGGCGATCAACAATGTAATGCCTGTGATTTTCAGTATTTTTTTAAGCGGGGAAGTTCGTTTTTTAGTAGTTTCCATAGGGAGAAGACATGTTTTAATTTGTACGTATATATACGCAAAGTTGGCGGTTTAAGTTGGTGAATTGTTAAAATTTAATAAAACTTTAATCTTTTATTTGCAGGTATAGAGCACTTTGACTCTTACTTGTCATAGGGTTACATAGTGTTTAAAGATCTTAAGATTTGGTTTTTTTAATTGGCGTTTTCGATAAGTCATATAAGTTGAAGTTCTTCATTGGTCTTTAATTTGAATCGCTTTTTGAAGAGATAAACTCCCAAATATAAAAAGGGGGTATCGAAAATGGCAATTAAGACCTTAAATAAAAATCCACTTATCAGTAACCCATAGAATTTGTCCCATGAAATAATTTCAAAAGAGCACAACAACAGTAAAATTGTAATAGTGTCCACAAATTGAGAGAAAAATGTTGAGAAATTATTACGAAGCCAAAGATGTTTTCCTTTCGTCATGCGTTTCCAAAAGTGAAACACTTGGATATCGACAAATTGAGCAAACAGATAGGCCATCATACTTGCCGTAACGGCGATGGCGGTTCCTCCGAAAACTTTTGTAAATAAAGGGTCGTCTATTGGTGACCATTCGGTTGCTGGCACAGCATTGGAAATAAAAACGATCAGCAATGAAAATAACGAAGCAAAAATCCCAACCACAACCACATCGTTGGCGCGTTTTTTGCCATAAATTTCACTGATTAAATCCGTAATCAAGAAGGTCACTGGATAGGGTAAAATGCCAACGGATATCTCAAATAATTTTGTTCCAAAAATCTCAACATCCAATGGATACCAATAAAAAAACTTTTGAAAAATTAGATTAGAAACCACCAATGACGTGATGAACAGGGCAGCCAATAAAAAATAGATACGCTGGGCGGCGAGTTTGTCTTTTAAGCTCATTTTGTGGATAAGTTGTCTGTGTAAATATAGTGCAAAGTGAATTTGTTTTCTTTATTTTGGCATTAATTATGGACGAACCGCACAAAGTTTATATCGCCCTTGGAAGCAATAAGGGTGACCGAGTTAAACATCTTCAGAATGCGGTAGACTTGATTTTCAGACGTATAGGAGCCATTCATATTATTTCAAGACTTTACAATTCAAAAGCGGTAGGATTTGATGGTGATGATTTTTTAAATGGTTGCATGCTAGTAGATACAACACTGTCTTCCGAAGACACTATGAAAACCTTACTGGAGATTGAGACCGAATTGGGAAGGTCGCGAACCGAACATGCTGGTTACGAAGCGCGACCAATCGATTTAGATATTTTATTTTTTGATGATTTGGTCAGTGAGACCAAGATATTGAACGTACCGCACAGAAAAATGGTGGAGCGTAATTTTGTGCTTCAGCCACTGAGTGATATCGCTGGTTCGCTGAAGCATCCAATTTTAAAAAAAACAGTGTCAGAGCTTTTAGAGAGTTCAGAAGATGTAAGTGTCATTGAGCCGTTTCATATTTGGTTGAAAAACCCGAGTAAACAATTGAGTTTTTCGGACTATAATTATATTGCCATTGAAGGGAATATTGGTGCAGGAAAAACGAGTTTGGTGAATAAAATAGCGCAGGATTTCAATGCCAAATTGATATTGGAACGTTTTGCGGACAACGCCTTCCTGCCAAAATTTTATGAAGAACCACAACGCTATGCGTTTACATTGGAAATGAGTTTTTTGGCAGACCGTTATCAACAAATCAGTGATGATTTATCGCAACTTGATTTGTTTAAGGATTTTTTGGTCAGTGATTATGATATTTATAAGTCGCTGATTTTCTCTAAAATCACCTTGCCGGAAGACGAGTTTAAGCTTTACAGAAAACTTTTTTATTTAATGTACAAGGATATTGCAAAACCAGATTTGTATGTGTATTTATATCAAAACACCGAACGTCTTCAAGAAAATATCAAAAAACGAGGACGTGACTATGAGCAGAAGATTGAAAACGCTTATTTAGATAAAATTAATTCAGGATATTTAGAGTTTTTGAAAAATCAAACCGAACTCAAGGTGAAAATCATTGATATTTCAAATCGTGATTTTGTGGAGAATCGGGAGGATTATTTGTGGATACTTCAGGAAATCACCAATACAGAACTTCTAAATTCCAATAATTGAAGTTTGAGAGTGTGTTAAATTATAAGATAGTGTCTTTGCGCGTTTGCAAAACTCTAATCTTTAGCTTTCATCTTCGCAAACACATCCCAAACCACAACACCACAACTTACAGAAATATTTAAGGAATGCTTCGTCCCAAACTGCGGAATCTCTAAAATTAAATCACTTGCTGAAACCACAATTTGTGATACGCCTTTGACTTCATTCCCAAAAACCAAGGCATATTTTTGATTAGGTCGGGGAAGAAAGTTATTGAGCATTGTGGCATGTTCCGCTTGCTCTATGGAAGCTACTATGATGTTTTCAACTTTCAGTTTCTCAATTAAATCGATGGTGTTTTCGACATATTCCCAAGCAACGGTTTCCGTACTTCCCAAAGCAGTTTTATGAATGTCTTTATGCGGAGGCGTCGCCGTGATGCCGCATAAATAGATTTTTTCGATTAAAAATGCATCGCAGGTTCTAAATACAG
>JBBSOJ010000060.1:0-13869 GCA_038259855.1 Flavobacteriales bacterium | reverse complement strand
GAAAGGATTACTGAAATCATTTTTGCTTTCTAAAAGATCTGTTTTAAGCTCCTGCAAGGATTCGTTCTTTTTAACCAACGCCATGGCAGTATTGGCCAATTGCTTGCTTTTGAGTTTGATATCATTTTTAAGAGCATCGTTCTTTAGCTCAACGATTTTTTTGTCGTTTTCAAGGTATTGCTCTTTCAAAAGCTCATTCTGCTCCTGTTCCAATTTTTGGATCATGGCGCTCTGCTCTTTTTCTAATTTGCGCTTGTGCAACCAATAAAAGATCGTGATGATTATTAAAATCAAAATTATCAGTAAAATCGCTCCTATATAGGTGTTGTACCATGGTGGCAGTACTGTAAAATTTAGTGACGTAGTGTCGGATTTTTGACCTGATGAGTTTGACGTGCGAAAAAGCACCTTATAATTACCACTATTAAGGGTCGAAAGTTCTAATTTTTCTCTTTCTAAAGGATACCAATTAGACTCATCACCATTAGAAATCGCATATTCAAAATAATGGTTTCGCGAGCGTGCTGACGATACCGAGATGGTGATATTCCTATTCTTATAGGGGATCTCTATTTCTGACGATTTATCATAAAAATCGATGGTGGATTTATCAATTTTCACCCACTCAATCATAGGTTTTTGTAGGTCTTGATCCGTGGCTTCAGTTTTACTATTAATCAACATAAACCCATCGTTCAAGTTGAGCGCGTATAACGAATCCTTTAATTTGGAAATGTGTTCGTAACCAACAATCAATCGTTTTCTAAAATATTTGTCATTCAAGTTAAAACCATAATCAGAATTGGACAATGACTTAAATTCGATCATATCATCGTTTTTTAAAGCCAATAAGTCATCACCTTCATCTGAAATAATATAAGAATCTCTACTCAAATTATCATTAAGGAATTTGTATGGAACAATACTATCCAAAAGCGGTTCATATTTTTGCCAGCCACCATTCGTTTTAAAGCAAATGTCTGATTTGAGCTTGTAGATTCTGACATTATATTCTGAACTCAATCCTTTATCTGCATAATCTTTAACCTCCACAACACTATCGTAAGTAGCGTTGAACTTTACTTTAAAAAGACCTTTATAGGCATGGGCCACCCAGGCTGTTCTAGAATCTTCAAAGACCAAAAAACGTATGGGAATTGTTGGCCTGCCGAGGTGCCTAATGTCCCAACCTTCTTTTTGATCGTCAAATTTCACGATACCAGAATAGGTACCTTGCATATACACATTTTGCTGCTCTGGAATTTTTTTTAAGATCCATCCACCAGTCTGATTAGAAATTAAATTCAACTTTTTGTTGTTCACAACATAGGTACCATTATTGTGACCGCAAAGTAATTGACCATTGATTTCCTTTAAGCTCCACACCTGCCCTTGAGATTCTTCTATAAACTGTAATCTCTGATTATCATCTAAATAATAAAGCCCAGTGTTACTACCAATATAAATGGTATTCTTAAAATTAATAACATCGTACACGGCCCCTAATTTTCCACTGACATCATTATAAAATGTGTGAGGACTGTCTAAATTGACAGATGCTATCCCATTATCAAGCCCCAGCCATAATTCATTGGCGTCTGTTACTACCTGATCTAATACTGTATTGTTTATGAGTCCATTCTCCTTACTAATATGAAATATAACCTTACCCTTGGCATCGGTGACGTATAAACCATTCTTAATGGTACCGAATATCATCTTACCATTATCAAGCATGGAAAAACTATTCAATTGCTGTATCTTAATCTCGGAATTGATTTCGGAGTCCCATGGCACCAATGAACCATTTTTGTATAGAAAGCATCCTTTTAAAGAGGTGGTTACAAACAGTGAGTTTTTATAAGAATTAATGGAAACCACCTTGGTATCAAACATAACATCACTATTATAAAATGGCTTGGCAACACCATTCTCTAATGTGAAAATTCCCATTTTTAGGGTTGATATATATAACGTATCATCTACGACATCGCACGATAACACCGTTGAGGGCGTATCAATTGCCGTGATTTTATCGTTTTTGTACTCGTATATATTGAGAAATGACCTAAAAATGATTCCATCCTTATAAGCTATGATTTGCCAAAACTCTTCATTTAAAAATTTATTACGATCCATGAGGTGACTCAACGATGTATAGTCATAAAGCCCTTTTTTAGTTCGTTTCCAATATCCAAATTCTTCGTACGAACCTATATAAATTCGGTCTTTGTGCGCCAATACCGATCGTATGGTTGTTTTATTGGGAATTTCGTGCAAATCCCACGTAAGCCCATCATGAACCAATAAGCCTCGACCGTTGGCAATATAGATTTTATCATCATCGCCTTTACTTACACCCCAGTTTTGATTGCCAGCATTGTATTGTGACAATGAGTAATTCTGAAAAAAGGGTGTAAACTGTCCGAAAGTCAATTTGGGCATCAGCATGCTTACAGAAAGCACGATATAAAAGAGAGAGTTCTTAAAATTAATCGTCATATAAATTATACTAAAGCTGTTTTATTGGAAACACCCAAAATAGAGCGATCATACCGCTAAATTTAATGACTTTACAGTGATCTATCAAACTTTGGTCATTATTGTCGAATTCATAACCAAAAGATCCATTTCCGTTGTTGAGAAACAGCGCAACGCATCTTCCGGACTACAAACGATGGGCTCATCCTTTACATTGAAACTAGTGTTAATCAACACAGCATAACCAGTTCTAATTTTAAATGATTGTAGTAGCTTATATAAGAGTGGATTGGTCTCGTGATGAACTGTTTGGATTCTTGCAGAACCATCGACATGTGTCACCGAAGAAATATCACTGCGATCCTGCGATAGTCGAGTCATAAAATCATCGGTATTTTGATCTGAAATGGATTTTAAACGGGATTTTTTTATAGGTTTTACCAACAGCATATACGGAGAAATACCGTTGAGATCGAAATAATCCTGTACATCCTCTTCCAATACACACGGGGCAAAAGGGCGAAAACTTTCCCTAAATTTAATTTTTGAATTGATCTTTCTTTGCATATCAGGGTGTCTAGGATCGGCAATAATACTTCGATTACCTAAAGCCCTAGGCCCAAATTCCATTCGGCCTTGAAACCAGCCGATCACCTTGCCTTCGATCAAAGCATCTACTGTTTTTTCGATTAATTCTTGTTCTGAATCACATCGATATTTATGTAACGTATTATGTTTTAAGGCAGCGAAATGGATCTGTTTCTCGGAATATTCTGGCCCCAACAAAGCGCCTTTCATACTATCTGAAGGATTTGGTTGCCTTTTAGATCCTTTATGAATATGCCAAACGGCCAACGCGGCTCCCAAAGCGCCGCCAGAATCTCCGGCCGCCGGTTGAATCCACAGATTCTTGACACAGGGTAAATCAATTAACTTTCCGTTGAGAACGCTATTAAGAGCCACACCTCCCGCCATGACAACATGATCCTCACCTGTGAGCTGTACCGCATGATCAACCAATTTAAAAACGATGCTTTCCGTAACATGCTGAATGGCAAAGGCCAAATTAGCATGCGCTTGCGATAACGCCTCGTTCATGTCTCGTTTTTCAAGTCCAAAAAGTTGAGCCCATGCGCTATCATTCGTCATTTGCAGATGCGTCGCGAATTTAAAATACGACATATTCATTACGATGGAGCCATCGGGCCGACTGTCGATAATTTCGGTTTGGATCTTGTCAATGAACCCTTTGGTTTGATCATCCTCAAAGCGACCGTAAGCTGCTAAGCCCATTAATTTGTATTCTCCTTTATTGACTTCAAAACCGAGATAATAGGTAAACGCAGAGTATAAAAGTCCTATGGAATGCGGAAAATGTTGCTCTTTTAAAATCCTGATAGTTTCTTGCTCACCAATTCCAATGGTCATCGTAGCCCATTCTCCTACCCCATCAATAGTGAGTATGGTGGCCTTTTCGAATGGTGAAGGATAAAAAGCACTTGCGGCATGCGATAGATGGTGCTCTGGAAAAAAAACTGGAATTTGCGGATAGCCAAGGTCGTTCATTTGACGCTTCACATTGCGCTTCAAAAACAACTTATCCTTGAGCCAAATCGGCATCGATTTTAAAAAACTAGATAATCCTACAGGTGCAAATGCATGGTAGGTTTCCAATAACCGTTCAAATTTAAGTAATGGTTTTTCGTAAAATGCGACGGCGTCCAATTGGCCCTTGTCAATGCAACCTTCTTTAAGAACATAAGTGATAGCCTGGATAGGAAAAGAAGCATCGTTTTTAATCCTTGTAAACCGCTCTTCCTGGGCCGCTGCAATAATTTCACCATCAATAATCAAAACGGCTGCACTATCATGAAAAAAAGCTGAAATCCCTAATATCGCGTATGGCATATTCAAAAAGGATTTTTTAAATCATCACTAGTATACGCATGGTTTCGAAGGATGAATGTAGATTCAGAACCGCTTTTAAATTTCTTCAACAATAGTGTATCGTTTCCAAAGAGTCTCCTAGCATAAGCAACGGGTGTCACTAAAAAAAAGAAAATGATGGTCAATAAGATTTTTGTGGTGAAGACTCCCAAAAACAATCCGAGACCAAACCATAATTTGGCTAATGGATACAACAATTTAGGCAGTATCAGACCTACAATGAGCATAATAAAGGCGGCAAAAGCAATTCTGACATCATCGTATCTATAAGCAAGAAACAATAACACCAACGCAAACACTATAGACGTCTCAACGGTTTTTATGCGATCAATTTTTATTGATTTCAACATTTAGAAAAGTGAATAAATAAAAGGTGCCAACGCTGAACCAGCGGTCATAACTACTATAAAACTGATCAGGAATAGAATGGTGATGAGTGGAATCAACCAGTATTTTTTTCGTGTTCTAATAAACTGCCAGAATTCTTTAACTGTTTCCATTTGATGAAATTTTAATCAACAGTTCACTTGCTTTTTTGTTCGATGGATGAAACTCCAATACAGTTTTTAAATATAGTGAAGCTTTATCAGTATTTCCTATGAGAATAAAATTTTCTGCCAATTCAATTCCGATGGAAGGATCGGTCTTAATTCGGAATTCATTGGCTTGAAGATCAATTATTTTTTTTGAAATTGTATGAAGTTGTGCAGCAAATACATTGTCAGGTTCTTGCTTTTTAATGGCCTCCAAATATATTAATGATTCTTTAAATTCACCATTTTCAATAAGATTCCGACTGATTCTTTTGGCCAAATCGATGGATGGATCGATGAGATAAGCTTTCTTATACAAGAACGCTGTTTTTTGGGACTGTCCCAATTTGGCAGATATAGTCCCAGCTTGCTCAAAAAAAGTGGCATTAGTCCTATGTTTTAAAGCGACTGCTTCCAATACTTTCAAAGCATTTTCATCGTCGCCATTTTCAGAATAATGCTGAAACAAGGATTTAGAAGCGTCATCCCAATTGATGGTTTGAATGGCCAAACGACCAGCAATGACTTCTGGAATGGATAATGAGTCTGATTGCACTTTAGGAATAGCTTCATAATATGGCCAACCTTCTTTCAACATTAAAATCTCATAATTGCCAGTGACCGAATCCAAAACAGTAATTGGCATTTGATCGTAAAATTCATTAAAATTTAAGTTGTGTTCGGGTTGAAACTTTATCAATGATGATGATAGAAGCGCTTTGTAAAATGAAAAACCAAGAATACCATACCCCTTGACATTGGGATGCACGTGTTCTAAAAGCAATTCATCACCTATAATACCTTGTGGTGATTTTTTGACAAAAGCGTCGTACGATTTTACCAATATAACATTCGAATAGTTGGATGCCATAGAATCAATAATGACATTCATTTGTTCTGGCGCTCTAAATCGAAGCATATCCAATTCTTTTGCTTTAATGAATGCTTTTTTTGACCCATCAAAATTACCAGAAATATAGTTTTCTTTACCAGTATTGAACCATTCCTTTGCCGACATACTATGATTTAAAGTATCACTGACAAACGGTTTGACATCCTTGATATTACTAACTATTGTAGACAGAAACGTAGGAATTTGTTGCTTATCCAATGTTTTTAAGATAGCTGCTAGATTGCTTTCAAATTGATGGATTCCTTCCTTATATACATCTGAATCGTACGCAATGCTTTGATCTTTCACCATTTTTTTCATCAGGGTTTCATTCCCCATGGTATCACTCTTTTGAGAGTTCTTTATACGAGAAAACGAATTTGAAATGAGCTGAACCATTCTGAATGTTTTCAACTTTACAAATACATTCACCAACCAAGGATTGTTCCCTAATGAATTTGTGGAAGCAACGCCCAAAGCTCCGTAATATTCATTGTGACCCGTATAGATGAGAACGGCATCGGGTTGGTAGTCTACCAATTGATTTGTAAAATCCAATAACGTGTATGAATTGACCGCAGTAAGCGATAGGTTGATTATTTCAAATCGTTGTGATGGATAACTCCGTTGTAAACCATAATCCAACCAATTATGAAAGCCTCCATTATAACGGTACGGATAGCCTATACCTGTAGAGGCACCAAGAATAAAAATTCGGGTCGTTGAGGGGTTCTTTTTTTTGTCAAAACTCGTAGGGATTCCTGAAGTCGCACTACTGACATTCGAAAAGTATTTTTTTGATACTTGCGGATTGATCATCACTTTTGAATCATCACTGCTATCTTGGATAACAAGAGAATAATCCGTACCATAATCTACAAGTCTCAATGCAAATTCAAAAGCCACTATAATACATAGTGCGAATAAAATGGCACCTATCTTAAATAAAAACACTTTGCGCCTCGAAAGCTGTGGCCTGTTAGAATTTGATTCAGATTTCATCATCTAAAGATAAAATAGAGATCGAATATTTTATAAATTTTACAATTTTTATTTTTTTGAAGTTTGAAAGACATTAAAGCGACGCTTCGCGCGCCTGCCGAAATTTGTAAAAAGTAAAAAAGCAATACCGTTAAGATATTGCTTTCATATATAGGACTACTATTTTTTCTAAAACTTATTACTTCCCATGGTACATGGACAATCACTAATACCTTGTAAGAAATCGATACCTATGGTGATCATGTGGGTACCTGAATTATAACTGGCCAAATCATTCATGGTAATCTGGTAAGAATAAGCAAAATAGAACTTATTTTTCATGACACCGGCCATTGGTCCAAGATTGAGAGGTTTCAACGTTTGATCATTTAAGAATCGGTAGGAAGCACCTACCCAGAAATAATCATCATACTTATTGTATTTACGATATTTGAAATTTAAATCAGTAGTGGAACGTCTATCGCCGCTAAACAATTGATAAAACACCGATGGCTCATACTCTACTCGGGTTTTAGAATCACTTTTAAAAACGTACCCGGAATACACTTGATAGTTGAGGATAAGGCTTGGCTCTACTCCTCTGAAGTTATCAATATCTTTTTTCAACACATTATTTGCATTTAAACTCATATAAAACCCTTGATACCTGTAAAGCGCACCAATGTCAAAGTTGTTGTTCGATATGGCACGGTCGTCCGTAATATTCGGGTCTACAATCGGAATATCGAAAGTCGGCTGAAAATTCTGAATATCAATTTTAAAATTGTTGATGTTGTACGAGATCCCGAACGATAGATACTGTTTGGTATAATAATCCAAAACCAAATGGTGCGCAAACGAGAACTTAACACCTTTCTGACGTGTGTTTCCATTTTTGTCATTATAAGCCGAAATACCTACTCCCGATCGGTTGGAGATTCTAAAATCCGCAAAAAGTGATTGATTGTCTGGCGCATCCTTGATACCCACCCATTGGGTAAGTCCATTGGCCCTTATTCTCAAGTTATCACCGATACCTGCATAGGTCGGGGAGATCACGAAATCATTGTCGGCAAGATATTGAGTCCAGACGGGCAGATTGAGCTCCTGACCATGGGACATGGTGGCCGCTAGTAAGAAGATATATGTAAGTAGGTTTTTCATAATCGTTGCTATTTTTATCAATTATCAGGTTTGGGGCCCTCTCTATCTATAAAGTGTAAAATGTCCGACAAAATCACGATCATTTTCAGGACTGTTAAGTTTTACCACGTACCAGTAATCTCCTGTCGGAAGATCCTTGCCATCGTACTTACCATCCCAAAACTCACCGCGACGATACGTCGCCACTTTTCTACCGTATCGGTCAAATATATCAAACTCCAAGTTTGGATAACCCGCAGCACATCCAGGTGTCCAAGTGTCCGTTACACCATCGTTATTTGGAGTAAAATAGTTAGGGATACAAATATCTATGTACTCCAAGTAAATAGTCACCACGGCCATACAGCCACTAGCATCTGTAGCAGTCACGGTATAGTTACCGGACTCAAAAATCACAAACGTATTGGTGCTGCCGTAGTTGTCTCCATTCAAAGTATAAGTAAAATCTCCTGATCCGCCAGTAGCGGTTGCAATATATTCATTAAGGTCACCTTCGTTCAATGTCAAGCCTACTGGTTCAAATCCTACGATGTCAAAGAACTCTGTAGTTTGTACGCATCCATTGGCATGTCGAACATTGATGAAGTGATCAAGGCCCACACCGACATTGGTAAAAATGTTGCTATTTTGATAAGCGCCGCCATCCAATGAATAATCCAATAAAGATGGATCGGATATACTGTCATCAAACGAAACGGTAACAACATTAGTAGACGCATTGTTTTCACATACATAGGACAATTCGATCGCCGGATTGATGGTGACAGAATCTGGAAACGTGATGTTCCATTCGGACTCACAGCCTTGGCTGTCTCTTACATACACCGTATGATCGCCGCCGCCCAATTCAGTAAATTCAAATACAGTCTGGGTCAATGCTCCAGTCGTGTACGTACCATCGTAGTTATCCAAATTAACGCTGTACGGTGGTGTTCCACCAGAGATATCAATACTGAATTCTCCTAGGTTATCGCCTTCACAAACTTCTGGAAACATAGAGTCCGCAACAATACCCAATAAGACCGGCGCAGGTTCGGTAATATCAAAATTAAAGTTGATATAACATCCCAATTCATCCTGAACGATTACGTTGTAATTTCCAGGCGCTAGATTTTCAAATATATTGGTACTAAAGAACTGGTTTAATTGAGGCGAAATCGCATATTTGATAACCCCTGTTCCTCCAGTAGCAATGACTTCCAACATACCATTATTAGTTCCACTACAGCTAACGTTACTCACATTAAAAGCTACTTCTAAAGGCGCTGTTGGTTCCGTAATGGAAATCGGAGCCGATGTTTCCAAACAATCACCGCTTTCAACACGCACAATATAAGTTCCTGCAATAAGTTGTGTAAAGACACCTGGACTGTTCTGTGTCGCAGGAATCGCGTTACCCGAGGTATCTAGCAATGTGTAGACGTAATTTCCTAGTCCACCTTCTGCTGTAGCAATCACATCACCCGTGTTGTCACCGGCACAATTGATTGTTGGATTCGTAGAGGACAGAACAATGTTCAACTCTGGAAGTGGGTCAATAGTGATCTCATTCGAAACGTTGGCGATACAACCGTTGGCATCTCTTACAAAATAGGTGTAAGTTCCAGGGGTCACATCGAAGGATGTCGATGAGGCAAATGTGCCCAATACCGTTGAGAAGTTACTATCGGCACTATAGGTATACGTTCCAGTGCCACCATTCGCGCTCAATGTCAGCGTAGTTTCTGTTAGACAGGTCTGTGTCGATGCAGTCACTAAGCTAGCAGTAATTGGTGTTGGTTGTGTAATCACAATGTCCAATGACGTTACAGAACAGTTATAACCATCCGTGATTGTTACATTATACATACCGATTCCCAAGTCTGCAAATACGTTAGATGATTGCGGACCGGATGTACTCGGCGTTGGTAGTATCGTATTTAATGTATACGTATAATTTTCACCCTGTCCTCCTGTCACATTATTAATGGTGATAAAAGCGTTTTGATCTCCAAAACAAGACAGTAATGTGGTGCTGGAAACAAAATCTGCCTGAATTTGTGTTGGTACGGTCAACGTTATAGTTTCTGAAATGATACAGTTCTGGGCATCTCGAACATTGATTGTATAAGTACCAGCCGATAATCCTGTAAACGTTCCGTTGGAAGAATATCCAACTGTTGCGGCACCTGTCAATTCATATTCATAGTCTCCCCAACCACCAGTGGCAACTGCAGAAATGGTTCCTGCGTCATCATCACAGGTTACATTGGATGTCTCTGTAACATCCAGACTCAACGTTTCTGATGGTGATGAGATGATCACCGTAGATGTCGCCGCACAGAATGGACTTGAAGTTTCTGTGATCACAACCGAAAATGTACCCGCATTCATACCAGTCACTGTGACAGTATTGGAACTCGTATTTGCATTGATAGGTCCGAGTACAGATGTATTTGAACTATCAAACACTTCATAAGTGTATGGTCCTGAATAACCATTGACAGTTAAATCAAACGTACCAGAATTATCGCCAAAACAAATTACCGATGATGCTTCCAATGTCACGCTAGGCGGCACTGCGGTCGGTAAAGACACCGTTATATCATTTGTACATAGTGTGTTCGTATCAGTGATGGTGATCGTGTAGATTCCGGAAGGCACGCCAGTGAATACGTCACCCGTTAAAATCACAGAGCTAGGATTTGGAAAGATCGCATAGTTATACGCACCTGTTCCTCCAGAACCAGTCATAGTGATCGTACCGTCATCGTTGGCACAGCTTGGAACCGATGTCACTGTAGGCGTCAATCCTATAGGAGGCGCTACGGTCACTGTAACGATATTGCCACAGCCATTGGCATCCCTCACTTCTATTGTATGGATTCCCGAAGTAACATTTGTAAGTGTGAAAGGTGCCGTCCTCGTTTGGAAAGCGCCTCCATCAACACTATAGCTATAAGGTGAAATTCCAAAAGTATCCAATGTAACATCGATAGTATAGGCACCCTCAATAGCATCACACTGGTTCGCTATTGACGCAGAGATCATTGGTGATGGATCTTGTGGAAGAATGGTAGCAGTGCTTGAAACAATACAGCCATAAGCATCTTTTACATGCACATAATAGGTTCCTGCATCGAGATTGAACGTACTCGCGGCAGCCCATAATGGATCATTGGCAGCGGGTGCCGCTGGTGTCGTCGTTATTTGATATCTGTACGGTGCGGTCCCAAATTGACCGACTGCCGTTATGACTCCGGAGGCTGCATTACAATTGGCATTTTGAATAACATTGGTTGTCAACTCAAGAGCAATGGACGATTCCGTAATATTGAACGGTACTGTTACGATGCTACAGCCTGTATTTGGTCCAGATGATTCTCTGATCAGCACATAGTAGTTGCCATATGGTAGCGGCCCTAAATCTGAAATAATTACAGATCCATTGGCAGGAACAGTATTAGTTCCCACAATTCCGGTAGACACTAATGACAGTGAATCAAATATTTCATACGTAATGCCTGTTGCAGAACTATAATTACTATTGACAGTAAACGACACGTTTCCGTCTGCGCTTCCGGTACAAGTGATATTATTGGAGCTTACAGCCGTCGCGGTCAATGTCGAATTCGTTGGAATCGGTGCCGTTGCTGGCTCATAGTAGCTACAATTTGTGGACGCGTCATAAACGATAAAGGTATAGAGCACACCAGGCGTCAAATTTGTAAAGGTAGCTGTCAAACTCCCTGGAGAGTCCTCTGGAATCCAAGATCCTGGTGGATTTGGATACACTGAAATTGGACCCTGATAGATGCTGAAGTAGAAGGGTCCAGCACTTGGAAGGGACGAACCAATACTGATCACCGCTTCTCCACCTGAAAGACAGTCAACCGTCGTTGATACATTGATATCCAAATCCGTTGGTGGAGATGCCACCAGCACATTTTGAAACAATATGGAACATCCATTCGCATCAACCACATTGATCTGGTAAAGTCCGAAATCAACGACATCGAAACTGACCGACGTTGTACCGGCATTGTTCAATTCTGAATTTGAATAGCCATTGGTACCAGTCACAAAATAGTTGTACGGTGACGTACCACCAACCACACTATCAATGATGATGGAGCCTTGGGAGATCCCGCCCGATGTACATGTAATGTCAACCGTATAAAAATCCACAACAATTGGGTCTGGTTCCTCAATAATAACAACCTCACTGGCAGTACATGATTTTGAATCGGTAACGGTGACAGTATATGAACCAGAAGGAAGACTGGAGGTCTGTGTGCCATAATCTGTCGATGTGGTGTCGTTGTATACATTGATCGTAAATGGCGCAGTCCCCACAGTTGGATCAAGAGTTACTTGAATCGCTCCATTAGCGTCACCGTTACATAAAATGTCTTGAGTTATTGCCACTAAACTGATCGCTGGTGGCACAACCACAAGCACAGTTTGTATTCCTGATTCTGTGATACAGCCGTTAGCATCGGTGATCTGAAACTGGTAGGTTCCATCCGTTGCTGCCGAATATGTAAACGGTGTTGTGGTCGCTCCCAACGCTGTGTAAGCAGTTCCATTGATGGAGACTGCATACGAATATGGAGCCGATCCCCCTGAAATCGTTCCTGTAATGATCGCATCTGGTGCCGATGTACAGTCCAGATCTTTTGTCAATACGGTACTGACAGTAAGTGGTGTTAAAGGAGCAATCGTATAAGTTTCACTATAGACGCAATCATTCTCATCTCTCACTTGAAACGTGTAAGTCCCCGGAGCAATATTTGAAAATACCGTTGACGTTTGATACGCTGTCGCCGCGGAGGCAGGAGCAATGATTTGATACTCTAAAGTTCCCACTCCCCCTGTGGTTCCGGTAATATTGATCGTTGCTGTGTTTGAAGGACACGTCACTGGCGTATTGTCGAAGGTCATGTCTGTTGGCGGGTTCAACGCATCGATAGTAATGGTTCCAACAATCGTTGCACATCCACTGGAATCCTTCACTGTTACATTGTAAGTGCCACTCGTCAATCCACTGAATGTTGTGCCATTTTGAAAGACAGTGCCGTTGATACTATAAGTATAGGGCGCAGTTCCTCCCGTTACATCGGTCACAGTGATCGTTCCATTGTTGGCACAGGTTAAAGGAGCGGTCAATGTTACGGTACCTTCAATATCAGAACTGGAAACTATCGTGACAGTTTGTGGATCCGTAAAACAGACCGATCCACCTAAAGCATATCTTACAATGATCTCGTAAGTGCCTTGCGAAAGTCCATTGAATACTGGTGAATTCACATAGGTCGTCCCACCATCAATACTATATTGCAAGCTGTTGCCATTCGCATTGGTGACATTGATGTTGATGACCCCCGTACTACCGCCACTACAGGCGATGTCGGTTGTATTTACGGTAAAGTCGGGTGCCGGAGTTTCAGTCACCGTGATAGTTGTACTGGCACTACAGTTATTGGAGTCAACGACGGTAATGTTATAAGTTCCTGATGATGTTACCACGATTTCTGGGACTGTTTGGAAATCTGTAGCGCTGTTTACGAAATAAAAATAAGGTGGCGTTCCTCCTACCGGATACACAGTAATCTCTCCATCGTTACATGTCAATGGACTTGTGATCGCCGCGGTGACCGTTAATAATGGTGGCTCTACAATGGTAACCGTACCTGTATATGTACAGCCATCCTCGGTTGAAACATTGGTGATATAGGTACCCGGATTTAAATTTGCAAACGTATAATTATTGGCATTGATAGGCCCAACACTGTTTACAAGCGTCGCCCCATTGTATATTGAAAAGAAGTATTGTGCCCGCACATTGTTGGCAGCCAAACGAATGCTTCCTTTATCACCGTTGCACAATGG
>JBBSOJ010000059.1:0-13883 GCA_038259855.1 Flavobacteriales bacterium | reverse complement strand
CCATGCACAATATTTGGAACGCCTTTTCCTGGAGCTGTCAATAATACTTTATCAACTCCTTTGGAGCTCAAGTGTCTCGACAATGCTTCCTTATCTCTAAATACACCAGTGTTATCTATAACCAAGGCGTCCTTGATGCCGAATTTAGTATAATCTATATCTTCAGGATTATTGGCAGAAATAATTCGCACTGTGGTGCCGTTGATGATCAACGCGCTATTTTCCAGATCAGTGGTTACCGTGCCTGAAAAATCACCGTGAACTGAATCATTTCTCAACAGAGAGGCACGTTTTTCCAAAACAGTCTGATCAACAGCACCACGGGTAACGATAGCTCTCAATCGCATCTGACTACCTTTACCGGTTTTTGTCATCAATTCACGAGCAACTAAACGACCAATTCTTCCAAAACCATAAAGTATCACATCTTTAGGCTTTACATTTTTGATTTTGCTCGCCCCTTTGAGCTTATCTGCAACAAATGCCATGGCATTGCCGTATTTTTGGTCTTCAATATGAAACTCATAAGTTAATTTCCCAATATCCAACTTGGCTTGCGGAATATCCAATTTTTGAATAGCTTGGGCTATTTCAACAGAATCAAATATTGAAATGGGTTTGCCAACAAACGCACCTGCATATTCATGCAGATTTAAAATTTCACTGACATTTTTATCAATTAGTTGATTCCGAAATAATACCAATTCAATAGATCGATCGTACCATAAATCACTTATGATTTTGATAAATTCTACTGTGGCACGCCTTCTGTCGGCCTGAAAAGCCAATTCATTCTCATAAGTTCCGTTCAAACTCATAGTTTTAAATTTTGTGTCTCAATAAAAAGACAGATTGTTAAATTTTTTGCAAAAATAATATATTTCAAACGTTTTCGTAATGTTTTTACAAAATAAAAACCCATCAAGAAATTGTCTCTTGACGGGCTAATTAAATAATGCTTTTAAGGTCTATCTGAATATAAAACTCTCTTTTTGACCTTGTGTATTGATCACACCAATCTTATTTATTTTATCTCCATACTTTTTCTGTAATCGGATAACGTCAGTGACGGAATTGATTTTCTCATCATTTATGTCTGTAATGATATACCCTTGGTTGATTCCTAGATTCTTGTACAGTGCATAATTGTCATTTTTAACTACTAAAACACCATTGGCAATGTTGTATTTTTCTTTCGCCTGTTTTGGCAAGTTTCGAAGTTGCATATCTAAAAATTCAACGGTGGTGCTTTCATATTTTGAAAGTTTTACAGGGACAAATAAGCTTTTGCCATCTCGATCTATAGTGACGTTTACGACATCGTTAGGACGTTTCGTACTTAAATAACCACTTAGATCTGAAAATTTTGAAATTTTAATGTCATCAACTTGTTTAATGACATCGCCATTCTTAATACCTGCTTTGGCAGCGCCTGAATTATCTTCAATGTCACTCACATACACACCCTGTATTTCATTAATACCATTTTTTAAGGCATATTCTGAATTTTTGTTGACAATATTAATACCCAAAATACCAGTTTGTACATCTCCGAATTCCATAATGTCTTCAATGACTTTCCGTGCAATATTGCTAGGTACTGCAAAAGAGTATCCAATATAAGAGCCTGTTTGAGATGAGATTGCAGTATTGATTCCT
Organism: Flavobacteriales bacterium; assembly: GCA_038259855.1. Taxonomy (GTDB): domain Bacteria; phylum Bacteroidota; class Bacteroidia; order Flavobacteriales; family Flavobacteriaceae; genus JBPOFM01. Next base: position 12,224 of record JBBSOJ010000059.1, on the reverse strand, counting down.
ATTAAATCACCATGAATATTAACCAATGCACCGCCAGAGTTCCCCGGGTTTACCGCTGCATCGGTTTGTATAAAAGATTGCGCGTTTACACCAGATAAATCTCTGGATTTTGCGCTGATGATACCCGCTGTGACCGTAGATGTCAAATTGAAGGGATTACCAACGGCTAACACCCATTCTCCAACTTTGGCCTGGTCGGAATCTCCAAAAGTCGCATATGGTAGTTCTTTGTCGGCATCGATTTTTAATAAAGCAATATCTGTTTTTTCATCTGTACCAATTAATTCAGCGACATAGATTTTATTGTCATTCAACGTAATTGACAATTCTTGCGCACCATTGATGACGTGATTATTGGTTATAATATAGCCATCGGGTGTTATAATTACACCGCTACCTGTGCCTACCTGCGTTCTAGGTTGCGTCCGGCCATAGAACAAATCCTGAAGTGTTGCCGGTCCGCCAGAACTTACAGTTGTATTTTTAACATGGACAACAGCATGAACAGCATTTTCTGCAGCCTCCGTAAAATCTATGGCTTGTGCTGCATACAACGAACTTGAAGCAGAATTATTAGTGGGAATAAAGGCTGGTTTGGTATCACTGGAAGTTACTATAAATGGTACTTTTTCTTCAATAAAAATTTTATAAGCTGATAAGGTCATGATGCCACCTAAAGATGAAATCAAAACGAGCGTTAGAAACTTTTTCATATAAATAATTTGTTTAGGGTTTGAATTTTATAACTCTAAAGTTAAAAGTTTATTGAGTGATTTTTTTAGGTTTAACGATTTTTAACGCGGTCATTAACGCTCATTTAACAATCAGCTTTTCGAGGTATTATTGTTATATTTGCCCTAATCTAAAAAAATGGAATTTTACAAATATCAAGGAACAGGGAACGATTTTGTGATGATTGATAATCGTCAGAACACCTTCATTGGTGGAGCAAAATTAATAGCGCAGATGTGTGACAGGCATTTTGGTATTGGTGCTGATGGATTGATTCTTTTGGAATCTCATTCAGAGCATGATTTTAAAATGGTGTATTACAATGCTGACGGCAATGAAAGTAGCATGTGCGGCAATGGTGGACGGTGCATAACCGCTTTTGCCAATTTTTTAGGTTTGATTAAGGATAAAACGACTTTTGAAGCTATTGACGGATTGCACCACGCGACTTTGAAAGAGGATTTGATATACCTTCAAATGGTGGATGTTAAGACCGTAGAAAAGTATGAGGATCATGTCTTTTTAAATACAGGCTCACCACATCATGTGCAGATGAATACAGATCTTGAGCTTTTGGATATAAAAGCCGTTGGGAGTAAAATCCGATACGGGGCACCCTATTTTAAAGATGGAAGCAATGTCAATTTTGTAAAAAAGCTGACTGAAGAATCCTTTTTTGTTCGAACTTATGAACGAGGCGTAGAAGATGAAACACGTTCTTGTGGTACAGGCGTCACCGCAGTCGCCATCGCCATGCATTCCATTGGTGAGACAGACAAAAATCTAATTACTTTGCACACTCAAGGGGGACAGTTACAAGTGTCCTTCAATAAGAATGGGAAGGGATATGATAAGGTGTTTTTGATAGGGCCCGCAATTCAAGTGTTTAAAGGAACCTTATGAATACCTTAAAAGGACCTCATATTTATTTGCGTGCTTTAGAGCCTGAAGATCTTGACTTTATCCATGCGATTGAAAACGATGAATCACTTTGGCATATTAGCAATACAGAAACGCCGTTTTCAAGATTGATCTTAAAGCAGTATCTTAAAAATACACATAAGGATATTTACGAAGTCAAGCAATTGCGATTGGTGATCTCTAATTATGACGATGTGGCACTTGGTATGATTGATTTATTTGATTTTGATTTTAAAAGCAGGCGTGCGGGGGTCGGAATTGTTATTAAAGAATCATCAAATCACGGTAAAGGTATTGGAAGCGAGTCGCTAAGGTTATTGATTGATTATAGCTTCAACCAGTTGAATTTGCATCAACTTTATTGTAATATCAATGAGGATAATAAAGCAAGCGTATCGTTATTCTCCAATTTAGGTTTTGAACTGGTCGGTCTCAAAAAAGATTGGAACGTAAGCAATGGCGCTTTTAAAAACGAATATTTATATCAACTTATCAATTATTAAATGTATTTCAAAAAAATTCTAATTGCCATAGTTCTGATTGGATTGGTTGTCGCTGGTGTAGTGTCATATAACATTTATACCATCATGTTTAATTCCAATACGGCCTTTAATAATGAGGAAGCCTATATTTATGTTCCTACCAATGCGACCTATGCGGACGTTAGGGAGCAGTTGGAGCCACTGTTACAAGATATTGGAAGTTTTGATTTGCTAGCCAATCAAAAGAAATACAGTAGCAATCTCAAAGCAGGTCGTTTTGTGATCAAGAAGAACATGAGCAATAACGACATTATCAATTCTATCCGCAGCAATAACTTGCCATTGAAATTGTCGTTCAATAATCAGGAAACTTTAGAAAGTCTAGCAGGACGGATCTCCGCTCAAATAGAGCCTGATAGTTTGACCTTATTAAAGGTGATGAGTGATTCAAATTTTCAGAAAACGCAAGGTTTTTCAAATGCTACGGCTCTAGGAATGTACATTCCTAATAGTTATGAGTTTTTTTGGAACACCTCTGCGGAACAATTCAGAGATCGGATGTTGAAAGAGCATACTCGTTTTTGGAATGAGGTTCGCCTCAATAAAGCAAAGGCCTTAAATTTGAACCCTAATGAGGTGATGGTATTGGCTTCCATTGTTCAGAAGGAGACCGCAAAAGCTGATGAGCGTCCTCGTGTTGCTGGTGTTTATTTGAATCGACTGAAAGTGAATATGCCGCTTCAAGCTGATCCCACGGTCATTTATGCGATTAAAAAGAAATCAAACGATTTCAACCAAGTTATTAAGCGGGTGCTCTATAAAGATCTTGAAGTAGATTCTCCTTATAATACCTATAAATACGGAGGTCTCCCTCCCGGACTCATTGCCATGCCCGATATTTCAGCTATTGATGCTGTTTTAAATCCTGAAGCGCATGAGTTTTATTATTTCGTTGCCGACGTTCAAAATTTTGGGTATCATAAGTTTGCCAAAAATCTATCACAACATAACGCCAACAGACAAGAATATGTGCGTTGGATCAATAAACAAGGTGTCAACCGATGAGCCAGAAAAAAAGATGGATGCTTCTTTTTTTCTCATTGCTTCTGCCTTTTGCTGCCTTCACACAATCTAAAACAAATCAGTTTCTTACGCCAAGTGATAGCTTGAATGTATCCAGACGCAATGCGATTTACATCACGGAAGCGGCGTTGGCAACGGTGTCACTCATTGGTTTGAATCAGTTATGGTATGCAGATTATCCCCAATCTGATTTTAGAACCATAAATGATAACGATGAATGGTTGCAAATGGACAAGTTGGGACACGTATTTTCATCGTATCAAATGGGTAGGCTAGGAGCCAATGTTTTGTCTTGGAGTGGTGAAAGTCAAAAAACGCAACTAATATATGGAGCCACTTTAGGATTTTCATTTCTGACCATCGTTGAAGTGTTTGACGGCTTCAGTGAAGAATGGGGATTTTCATGGGGAGACGTCGCGGCCAATGCATCAGGTACTGCGCTTTATGTAGGGCAGGATCTACTTTGGGATGAGCAGCGAATTACCTTGAAATATTCGTTTCACCCTACCGAATTTGCACCACAACGGCCCGATAAGCTGGGTGATGGATTTCTAGAGGAGGTATTGAAGGATTATAATGGTCAAACCTATTGGTTAAGTGCAAATGTGCATTCTTTTTTTAAGCAAAGCGCTGTTCCTAGATGGTTAAATGTGGCTTTGGGTTATGGGGCGAACGGAATGCTTACCGCAAAAAATGGATATTCTGATCCGTCATTAAATATCCCCGAGAGAAGTCGTCAATTTTATTTAAGTCTGGACATTGATCTCACCAAAATTAAAACAGATTCTCACATTTTAAAATCGGTATTCGACGTTTTGAACGTTATTAAGGTGCCATTTCCAACCTTGGAGTTGGACGGTAAAAATGGCCTCAAGGCACACTTCATCTACTTTTAACATACATTAACAGTCTAATTGTCAGCATCTAAATAAAATATGTATATTTGCAGGCCGAAAATTTAGAACAAAAATCACGATTGATTTGTTCTATAAAATTAGGAGTTATGATAAAAAAAGTGATAACATATTTCGCGATTTCTATTGCAATAATTACAATGATTGCTTTTGCATTATTTCCAGAATCGACTGTAGATATGACCAATTTTTCTACAGCAGGTTTGAAGCTTGACTACACCGTTGATGCAAAAGACATTTCCATGCTGACTGCAGATGAACCATCTGACAAAGAGGAGCCATTAGGGTTTTCTCCTTATTTAGGGAAAGCTTATTTAGGTTTTAGAGAAGCTATCGCCTTTAAAGAATCTAGAGGTAATTATAGAACAATCAACGACTTTGGCTATATAGGTAAATACCAGTTCGGAGTTGAAACATTAAAATTAATTGGCATTTATAATGCTGAACAATTTCTGTATTCTCCAGAGTTGCAGGAAAAGGCGTTTTTAGCCAATGCGCAACGCAATAAATGGGTGCTTCGCAAAGATATTCACCGATTTGAGGGTAAAAAGATCAGCGGTGTTACTATTACGGAATCAGGCATTTTAGCTGCGGCGCATCTAGCGGGTCCAGGAAGTGTTAAAAAATTCTTGAGAAGCTATGGTAATGATACCTTTTCAGATGCGTTTGGTACTTCGGTAAAGTCGTATATGCACAAATTTTCCGGGTATGATACCTCTTCCATTACTCCAGATAAAAGGGCAAAAGTCATTTTGTAGTTATACTAGTCTTTGTGTATAATAAATATTGCTGGCCTTTTATGCAGGTCTACGTTTGAAGGCCTCCAATCTTTAGCCGGCATTGTTTTTATATATTCGGTAGGTAAGGTAAGGTCGCATGCCACGCAAACGCGGGTATCCCCATGAAGGGATGCACACAAATCTTCTAGCATTTTGTTGTTCCTGTAGGGCGTCTCAATAAACAATTGCGATTGATTTTGATCCAATGATAATTTTTCCAAACGTTTTAATTCGGATTTACGTTCGCCTTTATCAATGGGTAGATATCCGTTAAATGCAAAACTTTGACCATTCATCCCAGATCCCATCAATGCCAACACAATACTAGAAGGGCCAACCAGCGGTACCACTTGTATGTTTGATTGATGAGCCATTCTCACGATGTCTGCTCCAGGATCGGCTATGGCAGGACAGCCAGCTTCCGATAGCAGTCCCATCGGTTTTCCTTCTTTACAAGCATTTAAGAAAGTGGTTAATTCCTCCGGCTGCGTATACTTATTCAGCACGTGAAAATTCAAACTTGGTTGTGATTTTTTGGAGTGGATCGACTTTATAAAGCGCCTAGCTGTTTTTTCATTCTCTACAATATAATCATCAATGGATTCTATGATTTTTTTTATTGAAATCGGTAAAACTTCTAAAGGTGGATTGTCTCCCAAACCTGTTGGAATCAAATATAATTTTCCGGATTGTGTCTGCATTAGTATTTGATGATCTTTTTGAAAATTGAATTATTTTTGGAATTGGTTATCTTTATAATATAAATTCCACTCATAAATTTATCCATTGAAAACGTAATCATTACCGAATTGATATCAGCCAGGGAGTATACCAATGTACCCTGAATGTCATAGATATCCGCAGATTGAAGTATTGTTGAAGACTGTAAAGCATGTATTGAAATATTATTTTTAATGGGGTTTGGATATGTTTTGACGTCAAATCTTTTAAAGTCTTCAATTCCAAGTGTGGTATCCACAAGTTTGTAAATAGTTCCAGATTGAATACCACCTACATATAATTCACCTTCGATATCTTGTCCAAACGTCGTAATTCCTACACCGCTAAAAGGAGAAGAAAAAGCCATCGTCCATCCTGTGGCAGTTTGCTCTAATGTACCAATTTCATTACTACAAAAGTCGGCAAAAAAATAAAGTCCACTAAAATTTGGATACGCAGATCCGCGGTATCTATAGCCGCCAGTAATAGAACATTTAGGCACCCCATTACCGCTGTGGGAGTAATTTGCAATCGGAAATGTTAAGCTACTATCCATGGGACAATTGTCGCTTTGATCAAAAACCGTGTTTCCTTCATAACATCGCCACCCATAATTGAGTCCTGCGGATGTTGACGCAGTCAGATTAATTTCTTCAATAGCATTTTGACCAACATCAGCGATCCATAAATCTCCATTGTCGCTATCAAATGAAAATCTCCAAGGATTTCTTAATCCATAAGCCCATATTTCATCAAGTGCGTTGTTATCAGCAACAAATGGATTATCGGGTGGAATTCCATAAGTTCCGTTGGTTGAGGCATCTACATCAATCCGAAGCAGTTTACCTAAAAGCGTTGTTAAGGATTGTGCTCTATTACCAGGGTCACCGCCTGAACCTCCATCGCCAGATGCAATATAAAGGTAGCCGTCTGGTCCAAAAGCCATGTCGCCCCCATTATGATTGCTAAAAGGTTGTGTAAAAGTTAATAACTGTAATTCGGAGCTACTATCGGCAAGATCATCGTTAGAAGGGTCTCTAGAAAACCTTGATATAACCGAATTGTTGTTGTTATTGATGTAATTTACATAAAAGAAGCCGTTGTTGGCATAATCAGGATGAAACGCCAACCCTAATAAACCCCGTTCTCCACCTGAATCGGACACGCTCGGATTGATATTTAAAAATGGTGTGGCATTTTTTGAACCGTCAGAATTGACAATTTGTATAAGGCCGGCCCTCTCGACAACAAACAGTCGTGCATCGCCAGCATTCTTTATGTTGATAGGTGCATTAAAACCAGTTGAAAACGTTTCAAGATCAATATTTTGTCCTTGAAATGATAAAAAGGTGAAAGCGCATAACAAGGTCAGAAAGGATCGATACATAGGATAACTTTTTTGGCTTCAATATCCCTAATTTACAAAAAATGATTTACGAAAGATGATTATTGTCGACTAACTATTCTTAAATCGTTCAGATAGGACATCACATGCGTTTTCTAAAATATCATAAACCATTTTAAAATCTTTAGTAGTACCGTGATAAGGATCTGGGACTTCATTAATGGAAAGATCAAGTACATCAACAAGCAGTGACACTTTATTTTTATCATAGGAATTGCGAGCTATTTTGAGAACATCACTCAAGTTAGAAGCATCCATAACATATATATGATCAAAGTTATCATAATCTGCCACAGTGAATTGTCGACACGTTTGTTCTGAAATCTCAATTCCATGGCGTTTTGCAACATCTATGGAACGCTGGTCAGGGGCAGAGCCAATATGATAATTACCGGTCCCAGCAGAATCTACGAAAAAAGCATTATCGGGCAATTTTGAAGCCATGATACCATGAGCTAATGGAGAACGACAAATGTTACCCAAGCATACCATAAGTATTCGTGTCATGTCATAAGGTGATTAAAGGGAAAGTTTTTTAGAAAGATCATCAACATACTTTTTAAATTGCTTATCGGTTGACGAAAGATTATCAACAGTTTTGCAAGCATGTAGAACGGTAGCATGGTCTCTCTTTCCTATTTGAGAGCCAATACTTGCCAAGGATGCTTTTGTAAATTTCTTTGCAAAAAACATCGCTAGTTGTCGCGCTTGTACAATATGGCGCTTTCTCGTTTTTGATTGTAACGTACTCACATCCATTTGAAAGTAGTCAGATACCACTTTTTGAATATAGTCTATGGAAACTTCTCTCTTGGTATTTTTAACGAACTTCTCAACGATTTCTTTGGCAAGATTTACCGTGATTTCTTTTTTGTTAAAGGATGATTGGGCAATTAAGGATATGATCGCCCCTTCCAATTCACGAACGTTTGTTTTGATGTGTTTCGCGACATACTCAATGATATCATCATCCATATCAACACCATCACGATACAATTTGTTCTTAAGGATGGAGACGCGTGTTTCAAAATCTGGTGTTTGTAATTCTGCCGATAAGCCCCATTTAAATCGGGAAAGTAATCGTTGCTCAATATCTTGCATATCTACCGGAGCCTTGTCACTGGTTAAAATGACCTGTTTTCCGTTTTGATGTAAATGATTGAAAATATGAAAAAAGACATCCTGCGTTCCAGATTTACCAGAAAGAAATTGAACATCATCAATAATCAACACATCAATGATTTGATAGAAATGAATAAAATCATTTCGGTTGTTCTTTTTTACCGAATCGATATACTGTTGTGTAAATTTTTCAGCTGAAATATAAAGCACCGTTTTTTCGGGATACTTATCCTTGATGTCAACACCAATCGCGTGAGCCAAATGTGTTTTTCCAAGACCAACACCACCAAAAATCAATAAGGGATTAAAAGAGGTGCCACCAGGCTTATTGGCCACCGCTAAACCGGCATTACGAGCCAAGCGATTGGAATCGCCTTCAAGAAAATTCTCAAAGCTGTAATTAGGATTTAGTTGTGATTCAATCTTTACATTTCGTATTCCAGGGATTACGAATGGATTTTTTAGTTCAGGATTTTTATTCTGTAGAGGAATATCAACATCTTGCGATTTTAATCCGCTTCTATTGGAGCTTGGTATTTTTTCAGTAAATGGTTGTTTATTGCCATAACTGTTCTCCATTTTAATAACATAGACCAGTTTCGCGGTTTCGCCAAGCTGTTTTGTCAATGCTACTTTTAAAATCTTAACATAATGTTCTTCAAGCCACTCATAAAAAAACTTACTGGGAACTTGGATGCTTAAAGCGTTATCGGTAAGTTTAACTGCTGCAATGGGTTCAAACCAAGTTTTGTAAGCTTGGGGTTGTATGTTGTCCTTTATAAAAGACAGGCAATTCTCCCAAACTGTTTGAGCAGTTAAATTCATTCTTAAAGTGACTTTTTTAGTTGTAATAGATTAGTAAAAAAAAGAGAATTTTGGTTTCTCTTGAAAATTTTAACATGGCAAATATGTGAACAAAATTCTTAATAAAAAAATCAAATTACATTGAATATTAATAAAAATTTCCCCATGTTTAAATCTTGTTGAAATTACAAAAAATTAATTTAAAAAGATGGTAGATTCCTTAAAATACGATGAAATTCAATTACGTGTCAGATACGGGGAAACCGATCAAATGGGTGTTGTCTATCACGGTAATTACGCACAATATTTTGAGGTTGGAAGAGTGGAGTGGCTGCGTAAATTTGGCGTTTCTTACAAAGAAATGGAGGAAAATGGTGTGATGCTTCCTGTAATAGCGTTGGACGTAAAATTCAAAAAGCCAGCACGGTATGATGACTTGATTAAAGTAAAAACTCGACTTATAAAATTGCCTTCTGTTTCGATAGAATTCGAATATGAAATTCTTAATGAAGCCAATGAAATTTTAGCAACAGGATCTACAACGTTGGTATTTATCGACATTAACAGGAATAGGCCTACGAGGTGTCCAAAATATGTTTTAGACAAACTACAAGATTAATCGTTTAAAACTTGGATGTCGATGCCGTGAAGGTGGTCAAATGATTCCAAAACAGATTGAGATTTTTTCAATCTCACCGAAATTTCTATAGTGCACGTTTGTTCCAACTGTTGATTGATTATTTTCAAGTTTTTTTCCTTTATGATGCGCATCGCTGTATTCATGTTTTTATATTCAAACTTTAGAATATAATGAACATTGATAGTCTTCGTGACTATTTTAGACGCCTCCAAAGCCATTTGAGCCGTCGTTTTATAGGCATTGATCAAGCCGCTTACACCGAGTTTCGTACCGCCGAAATATCTTATGACCACAATTAAGACATTGGTGATATCAAACGATTGTATTTGCCCATAAATTGGCATTCCTGCACTGTTTTTTGGCTCACCGTCATCATTGGCTCTATATAATATGGCATCTTCATGAGTGCCGATTTGATAGGCGTAACAAAAGTGCCCGGCTTTTGGATGGCTCTTTTTTAAAAGCTCGATCTTGGCTTTTACATCAGCTTCCTTTTTTATTGGAAATGCCACACCAAAAAACTTACTGTTTTTGTCTTTGAACAAAACTTCGACGGATGTCTTTGTAATGGTTTTATATGTGTCAAGTTCGTTCAAACAGCAAATGTGATGATGACGATGGAAATGATTGCCAAACCGATGCCTGCCCAATTTTTAATGAGCAGTTCTTCCTTAAAGAAAAATTTTCCCACCAAAGTAGAGAGCATCACAATTCCGACATTATTCAATGTAAAGATGGTGGCACTAGACCATGATTCCATTTGAAGCGACTTTATCAAAAAATAAAGAGACCCAAAATTCACTAAACCAAGCACGATGCCTCCGACAATGGTCTTGACATTATAACGGACTTTTTTCTGAAAGATCAATTGTATGATGCCTGCAACAGCCGCCGCAAAGAACAAGGCTGCCGAAAATATAGAAACATCATCTTTTGCCATATGGTGCGATTGAAAATATTTGATCAAGGTATCTATAACTCCAGAGCCAACGAATAAAACGATCGGTAAAAGTAAGTTGCGTTTAAGGTTGGTGACCGTGGCAGATTTCGAGGATGTAAGATAAACTGAGCACAGAGCCAAAATAATACCTATGATCAAGGCTGTGCTTAATTCTTCCTTATAAGCAAAAATTCCAAAAACAACAGGAATTACGACTGACATTTTAGTGGCCACCGAAGCGACTGATAATCCGTTTTTCTGTGCCGTGATAGCCATAACATTGAAAATCACAATAAATAAAACGCCTAGAATCACCGCACCAAAAATCCATTTTTGTGAGATGATATGTTGAATATGGATTGGTTTTGAATAGCTGATGATTCCTAATGCAAAAGCTGCAAAATAATTAATGATGATGGCTTTGGAGGCTTCAATCTTAAAAACACCAAATAATTTAAAGACGATAAATATAAATGTTGAGCATAAAATGCTCATTAAAATATAGATCAAAAGGGTAGAGATTTTATATTGAAGAGATGTATGATGTCGTCAACCGAAGGATCAATATGCCAGGTGTGAATACCCAATTTAGCAGCTGATAGAATATTCTCTTCAGTATCATCGATAAAGAGTGTCTCATCGGGTCTTAAGTCGTGTTCGCTCAATACATATTCGTATATATTGCTGTTCGGCTTTCTTAAATTTAGCTCATGCGATAGGTAAAAAGCATCAAATGCATTTTTAAATTCTTCGAAAAACGGCACATGTTCTTTTATATGATTTATGTGCAATTCGTTTGTATTGCTCAATAAGATAAGTTTGTATTGAGACGTTGCTGCTAATTTTTGAATGAATTCCAATCGGTATTCAGGAAAATCCTTTAAGATAAATTGCCAAGCCTCTAAAATATCCTCCCGAGTAAGCTGTTGAAAATTATTGACATAGAAATCCAGAAATTCTTCAGATGACATGAGGCCTTGCTCGTATAGGCTGTTGACCGCTATGATGTCTTTTGAGAACACATCCAATTCAAACAGATTCAATGCATTTTGCATGGCGCCTTCTTTATCAAGATTGATGAACACATCGCCAAAATCAAATATGATGGTTTTAATCATTTGTATACGTTTTTAAAATATCTTCCACTATCGTTGCTTCAGATCGTAAAGAGCCAGAAAATTTAGGGGCCTGCAATCCGTTTTTAAATTTTGAGTTTCCCGTAAAAACTCGAGCTTCATCCCACATATTCTCATCGATGAACGTTTGTATGGTTTGGGCACCTCCTTCGATGATCACCGAAGTAATGTGCCTTTTATATAGTATTTGGCAAAGTTGAGTTGCAATACGTTCTGTTTGACTCCAGTCGATAAAATCGAATTGCCAATTGTCAGAAGCAATAGCTTCCATTGTTGGGGTTTCCTCATGTTGCTCCCAATCTCTTGCGTTTCTTTTTATGTCGGTCACATGTTCCGGAGAACTAATGAAAATGGTTTTGGTGCCTTTATTGAATACTGAATGATCTTTCAGTAATTTCATATCCTGATCTAAAATAATCCTTACTGGATGTTTGCCCGTCCAATCGCGAACAGTCAAGCTAGGATTATCTTCCGTAACGGTAGTGGTGCCAACTAAAATAGCCTGCTCTTCGGCGCGCCATTTATGAACCAATTGACGCGATATGT
>JBBSOJ010000058.1:0-14044 GCA_038259855.1 Flavobacteriales bacterium | reverse complement strand
TGTTAAATGTTTTGAATCATTTTAAGGGCATTGACAATTTCGTCATCGAAATAAGCAAAAATGAGATTGATACTGATGACATTGTTATAAAGATAGCCTCTGAAAATCCATCAGGTGCTTTGCTCAAAGACATTGAAAACCACTTTCGAACCAAATTGCGTGTAAAGCCGACCATCCAGTTTCATACCAACGATGACCTAAAAAGGCTGCAACAATCGGACAGGAGTCGAAAACCAATTCTAGTCATTGACAAACGCAAATAAGGAATTTAAGTCAACTTAATTATGGAAAAGAAAAACAACATCTTCAATCGTAGTAACAAAAAACCAATCCTTTGGGACGCTTTTTACATTGCTGATGACACCCAAAAGCCTTTGGTTATTTTCTGTCATGGCTACAAGGGATTCAAAGATTGGGGCGCATGGGATTTGGTGGCGAAAGAGTTTTCAGATGCTGGGTTTTTCTTTGTGAAATTTAATTTTTCACATAATGGGGGCACGATGAAGGAACCGATTGATTTTCCCGATTTGGATGCTTTTGCCGAGAATAATTATTCCAAGGAATTGGATGATTTAGATGATTTAATAGGCTATTTCCATTCTAATGAAAATCCATTTTATAAGGACATTGCCTCAAATAACCTCACATTAATAGGACATTCAAGAGGTGGCGGAATTACCATTCTGAAAGCCTCCGAGGATCAAAGAATCACCCAACTTGTTACATGGGCGAGCGTAAGTGATTTTGGAAATCGTATGGGAAGTGAAAAAGAAATCGAAATATGGAAACAAGAGGGCGTTAAATATGTGCTGAATGGGCGCACCAAACAACAAATGCCTCATAACTATCAGTTTTATAAAGATTTTAAAACAAATGAAGACCGTTTTCATATAGAATCTGCCGTTAAAAAACTTCAGATTCCGTTTTTGATTGTTCATGCGATCGATGACCCTTCCGTCAATTACGAAGCAGCGGAAGCTCTAAAGTCTTGGAACTCCCAAAGCAAACTTGTTACCATTACTGATTCCGACCATGTTTTTGGAGCTTCGCATCCCTGGGATGATGATGAATTACCTTCAAAACTGAAAGAGACGGTTCTTAATACCCTTCAATTTATTCAATCTCAATAAAAATAAATCCAAAATCATATCCACATAAAAAAGCCGACTCTTGTATAGAATCGGCTTTTCAACTTCATAGCCATGTCTTTAAAAACTCACAAACTTTTCCTGTGATTCCGTCCCTTCGGAAATCATGGTGGTCTCTATAGTGTATGGCTTAAATGCACCATTCTCAAAGGTGATAAATCTGTCGTCCTCATACTTTGAGGTCATTCGGAAAATATCTTTTGTAGAAGTTGCGTCTTTCCCTGATTCCAATTGCAGCTGCGATGCTGTTAAAGCGTAAGCGCTAAAGACAATTTTATCCATTTCCTCTCCGTTTTTGACCGCTCTGATTTGATATTGCTTTTGTGAATTGACACCTTCGCCAGCTTCTCCAAAGAGAAATTTTGTTTCAGAATCCGAGTGGCTTGTCATGGTTTTTTGGGCAATCAATCCGCCCCAAATCCACCCGACTTGCGGTCCCATTTTCACTTTATACCATCTGCTGCATACCTCGTTGATGGTTTGAGGAGTGTCGCTTTTTGCCAATAATCGTACATAAGTACCAATGTTAATGGTGGTCAACTGTTCGCATTGCGCAGCAGGGCAATCGCGTAATACGACATTATCTGCCAATAGGTAGCGCGAAGCTTTGGCTGCCGAATTAGAATACACTTCAAATTCTACTTCTTGATTTTGAGCCATGAGCGTTGTTGTTATCAATAACACTGTAATCATCATACTGTTTTTTAAGATTTTCATAACGTTCTATTTTAAAGGTTTTACTTTTTATTACTTCAAATTTAGAACTGATTTACTGTAGAGTTTGAATCGCTTTAGTATTCGTTAAGAACCGATTAGTAAGTGTGGCATCAAAACCTTGATAAAGAATTTTACATCAATTCATTGTCTATATTTGCAGTTAAAACCACCCTCGTATGTATAAGATTCTGTTCGCTTTAATATTGTTGGTCTCTTTTGATACGGAAAGTCAAACTCTTTTCAGCCGACCTGATTCGCTCATTACAAAAACCATGAGCCAAGAATGGGAGCTCAAGAAGGAAGATAACCACGGGACATTTCGACTCAATTCGTATAAGCCGTTTTATGTTCATCCTTTGCGTATGAGCACAAACGTGAACAAAAATCCACAAAGTGAAGGATTGGATAATGAATTGCCAGAACCGGTGGATCTTGACAATGCTGAAGTAAAATTTCAGATTAGTTTTAAGACCAAAGTCATTCAGTCCTTTTTATTCGGTAAAGGTGATATTTGGGTGGGCTATACACAAGTAGCGCATTGGCAAGTATATAATAAAAAACTCTCGCGCCCTTTTCGGGAGTTGAATTACGAACCAGAAATCATTGCGGTCTATCCGGTTGACTTTAATGTTTTAGGATTTAAGGCGAAAATGGTCAGCTTTGGTTTCAACCATCAATCGAATGGTCGACAAGACCCAATTTCCCGAAGTTGGAACCGGATTATGTTCCAAATGGCCTTTGAACGTGATAATTTTCAAATTTACCTCAAACCTTGGATACGATTGGATGGCGGCGAAGAAGATGATAATCCCGTAATATCAGATTATATAGGAAGAGCAGAAACGACTGTAATTTACAAAAAAAACGGAACGAGCATCAGTGCATTGCTGACCAATTCACTTTCTTTAAATGACAATCGTGGCAGTCTGCAATTGAATTATTTATTCCCGATTAAAAATAACCTGCGTGCTCATTTGCAACTTTTTACAGGTTATGGCGAAAGTCTGATAGATTATAACCATTATCAAACGACCGCGAGCATAGGATTGAGTTTTGTCGATTGGTAATATCATAGCTTGACTTTTAGAGCTTATAACCATAATTAAATTCAAGAAGGATTGAGATGTCTACATCATCATTATAAATCGTATAATTAAACTGCTATACTTGGCTTAATCTGAAAATACTGTAAAACCTTTAAAACTGAAGTTCAGTAATGGCAGGTTCTAACCTCGTGTTTTCGTAATCTATTGCGCCTTTTTCATTATTGGAAATTGCTTTCCATTGTAGTGACTTTTTATATTGAAACATCTTGTTTTTCTCTTCTGGATTCATCACTATAAGATAAATCCATTCGTTATCTAACAATGTTTTGAGATTATTATTTCTCACTAGAATATCAGAAACGCGTGATATTGGCGCTTGAATTGTGACCGTTAAGCGTAAAGGCTGGTGATGCATGGCATCATCAGAACCGAATAGCGATTGTAATGGTAAGCCCATTTTTAGATCGCCTCCATTGCCTTGTACGACTCCAAATTTACCGGTGATGTTATGGGTTATTTTAGTACCACCTCCGTAGATATTATTATCTACCGTTGAAAAATAATAATGATTATTAATCCACTGCGTTACTACCATTGGTCCTTGCATAATTCCTTCCAATGCCTTGCCGGTGACATCTTGTTCCCAATCATACGAATGAAGAAAACAACGGCTGTCAAGATTCGTGCGTTTCGTGAGACTACGAGGTCCCACAATAAAGCCGGCGTTTTTTGCAAGGCCCCATTCTGGTCTCGTCTCGCCCCAATCATTAGCTTTTTGTTGTGCCATTGATACACTCTTCCCTCCTGCACCAAGTCTATCTTGAGTAGCAGTTTTTTGTGCTTCCAATAAGTTGGCCTTTAGTGCGTCGACCAACTTCTTGTGAGACGTTGGAATTTCTGAATCGAACAACACGATCTCATCTGTTGTTGTATTATGCTCTGCGCCAATAAACATAGTGCCTTCAGGAATTAGGATATCATGCCTATCTACCAATGCTTGTCTGACTTCCGGTTGGTTAGCGAGCTTTGCAAGCATGCGAGCATTGTGTCTCCCCGGGCTGGCTGCACAGGCACCACAATCTAAACTAGAACTAAATGGATTGTTGGCAGAGTGGCTACCATGGCCTGTAAAAATCACCAGTGGTGCAAATTGTTTCCAGCCCATTAAATCAAAGGCAGATTTAACGATTCCTACTTTTTCTTCCAATGGAATGGCTGGAGAAGTACCTCCTAATGATGACACTTTGGTAATATCAGGCTCACAGATGGTTTCCATTTTAGTGGCATTCTGATCATTTCCACGATATAAGCTTCCCGGCATCATGGTTCTTGCGATCAATGAAATTCCGTAATATAATCCAGTGCCTTCCACATAACCGAAAGCAGATGGTAGCATATTTTTCATTCGTTTAAGGAAATAGGATGCGAATTGCGTAACCTCATTCTTCTTTTTATAAGCTGACAATTCACCATGCGCCTGTTGTTGCGCTATTTCCGAAACCATATAAGCAGAAGATACAATCGGTGGACACGATTTTCGAGCGATGCCATCTTCTAGACTTTGATAATCCATGGCGATACCGAAAAAACCAGCGTAGCCAAAGGTTTCATAGTTACCTTTTGACTCTACATGACGTCGAATAAGTTCTGATCGCGTATCAATACAAAACACCATTTGTGCCTCTGGAAGTTCCGAGTCTAAAGTCGTATCAACTGAAATTAATTCTTTTTCCAGTGTTTCGACCAACTGTTTTTGCCAACTTTTCTCCCATGCCTTTAACCAAATGTATTGTAAGTTTGAAACACTGTGATTCGTTTCTAAAGTCTTCAATGTTGGAAGAAATGGAAGTTTCAATTTATTTGCGGTCCAAAGACGGGCAGCCAAATAATCCATTAAACTTATAGGGTAGTCTTGCTGCCAATCCGAATCAGACTGCGTACGATGGTTGATGTAGCCTGTCCAACCGGGAAGTGCTGCCAAATGATAAGCAAAAATGTCGGTGTAATCATTTTCATTATAATCTTTCAATAAAACATTCAAAGCTTCCGCGCTCGTTCTTGGAACGTCTTTGATGGTTGTTACTCCTGTTTCAGAATCATAGATCACGAGCAGTCGCCATGCGGAATAAAAACCTTCACTTTTAAAAGGCATTTCCCATTCTGCCAATCCTTCATCCATAAATGAGGATAACCATTTTGCCATGATGCGATCGAGATCATGATTGACATTGAACTCTACTGTTTTTAGTTGCGCTTCAATAATTTTTAAGGCATGTTCAGGAGCTTCAGAGACGCCATTTTCTTGCAACAAATCCGTCAGTATCGCGCTATCGATATCTCCTTTCTCCCAGGCGTGACGATAGAGTTTGGCTTCTGGGAATACATGACTTCCGAAGTGTGCTTCTGCGGTCCGCACGGCGTCCTGAAAAGGAGCATTCTCATATCCCGATAAAGGGTTGGAAGCAACAAACGTATACAAAGGCCAAGTTTTACCAATGACATTTGCAGCTTCGGCAATACTAGTTTCGATCAGATGGTTCATATCGATTTTGATTTATACATTAACACTGTTTTTTTGTGCGGTTGGGACACGTTCAAAAGCTTCACATATAGCCATGGTATTTTTTTATAGACGCCTAGTTTCATAATAAAGAAGCCTAAAAGAAATATGATTCCGAAGATAATTTGTACCCACGTTAGGGGGATTGATTGATCAATCATTGGCATGTCGGACATTAACATCGAGACGCCATTAAATAATAGGGCATAAATTCCTATACCGGCAACAAACAATACTGGTGGAACCAACGCCTTTTGCACTATGGAAAGACTTCGTTCCTTTATAATGTTATAGGTCGCTTGACCTACGGTGATGGCAACGATTAAGGTTAAAAAGATACTGCTATCCAACACCAATCCTTTACCGGTCCAAACTGCAAACAAATAAGCTCCTAGCCCACCGAATAACAACACGACCATAGCTTGAAGCGATTGAATCTTAAGCTGAATTGGTTTTTCAGGTTTCGTTTGGGCTATTTCCTCTCCAGAAGATAGAAAGAGATAGGCCTTGTAAAATCCATGTAAAATTAGATGAACAACCGCGGCATTAAAAAAGCCCAAACCACATTGCATGATCATAAAACCCATTTGAGCGATGGTTGAACAGCCTAGTTTTTGCTTAACGTTTACCTGTAGGAGTTTGGTAAATTGTGCAACTATGGCGGTAAATCCGCCGATAAAAAAGAGAATGGTCAACGTATTGGATGCCACTAAAAGACTCGCAAACAAAGCCAATAAAATTCCGGCTCCATTTACGAAGCCTGCGTGCATAAGCGCAGATGCCGGTGTCGGGGCCGTCATGGCTGATAGCAGCCAGCGATGGAATGGATACATGGCCGATTGTACAATGGCAGCCCCAATGATACAGAATGTCGATATCATGAGGATCCAAGTTGGCACATCATTTACGGCTGCTGACATTCCTGTGATGGTATATTGACCTGCACTAAATGCCATCAACAATAAACCCACGGTTAGAAATAACGTCCCAGTGAAAAAATACTTTTGAGTGAATTTTGAAGCCTCTCGTGCTTCACCCCACGTTTTATCAATACCAATAAGCTGCGACATAAAGACACCCATCATTAACCAGCTGAAGAGTAAAAGTCCCACATGATTAGACATTACCAGAAGCATGACAGATAATGTAAACGATAAACACAGCAACATAAATCGCGAATGGTATTTAGAGCCTGTTAAATAGTTCCCTGCATACGAACTGACAATAGCACTAAAAAATGTGACCGTTGTCCATATTAAAATAGTAAATCCATTGATTCGCAAGATAGTCCCAAATTCCCATGCTTCTGTTGTAGAGAAATTAAAAATGAGATACGCAACGTTTCCGACGAACATCAGCCATAGTAATGAAATCACTACCTGTGAAAGAACCGGTTTTTGAATGGATCCATTTTTATTTAAACCACTTGTTTGGGTATCCGTATTATTAATAAGCACCATTGTTTCTTTTAATAAGTATAATTTATAATCACTATTTAATATGTTCTATAAATACATAAGTATTCCATTGGGATGTTTTCGCTCAAAAGGATATCAAGCGGCATCAGAATACTCATTGCGTTGACGCAAGGATTGAGTTCTATTGACCTCTCCCCTCATTTTTACGAACAATACCATTCCGAAAATAGCGCTGCACACTAAAATTTCATTCAGGAGTATTTGATTATTGATGTAGGATAGGGCAATAAAAATTACCAATCCAATAAGACCTAATAGCGGAACGAGTTTAAATTTTGAAGCTTTCATAAGTTTAGAGTTTAAGATTAATTAGCAGTTGTAATTTCAAGAATTCCATTGATCTTTAAGTTTTTACCAAGATCACGGGTCTGGTTGATGAATTCTCGGGCAATTTCTTTTTCCTTTTCAAGTTCTTTGATGCGGCCGTCCAGTTCGCCCGTTTTACATTTATGATTTCCTTCCCAAATTTGGAGCCGTTGGATTTTATGAAAATTAATTTTTTCGTCAATCAGACTCATAATGACGTGTGAGGCCTCCGAAGGTGTGAATTCACCTTTAACCAGTTGAATTTTTTGAGATACTTTTTCGTTTTTATTCAATGCTTTCGTTTCCATAATGTGAAGTTTTAATTATTGATGGGTACAAAGATTATACTTTCAATGCATTAATTTTTATTTATATTTGTTATTTAACATATAAAATATATTTATGAATTACACACTGCACCAACTACAAATATTCTTAAAGGTATCTGAATTACAGAGCATTACCAAGGCTTCAGATGTGTTGCATCTAACACAACCAGCCGTGTCTATTCAATTAAAAAATTTTCAAGATCAATTCCCAATTCCTCTCACAGAAGTGGTTGGTAGGCAGCTCTACGTTACGGATTTCGGTAAAGAAATAGCAGTCGCTGCAGAAAGGATTTTAAATGAAGTGAATGCCATAAATCACAAAACCCTTGCATTTAAGGGCCAAATGTCTGGTCGCATAAAGATTTCAGTAGTATCCACCGGAAAGTATGTCATGCCCTATTTTCTTTCTGACTTTATTAGGGAAAATAAAGGCGTGGACCTCATCATGGATGTTACAAATAAATCAAAAGTGGTGGAAAGTTTAGAATTGAACACCGTTGACTTTGCCTTGGTCTCCGTATTACCTAAAAAATTAAAAGTAAATAAGATTCCACTCATGAAAAACAAGCTTTTTTTTGTTGCAAGTAGCGCTTTAAACATCAAAAAAACCCTGACGAAAAAAAAACTTTTTGAAAATTATCCACTCATCTATCGTGAACAGGGATCGGCCACAAGAAATGCTATGGAACGGTTTATTATTGATCATAAATTCTCTGCAACAAAGCAAATGGAACTCACTTCCAATGAAGCGGTGAAACAGGCTGTTCTTTCAGGTTTGGGCTGTTCCATTATGCCACTTATTGGTATCCGCAATGAACTTAAAAATAAAGAATTGCAAATTGTGCCCATGGCAGGGTTGCCGATCAGTACCTCCTGGAATTTGATTTGGCTAAAATCAAAGAAACTGTCACCCGTTGCGGTAGCCTATCTTGAATTTCTCAGTAACGAAAAAGAGCGGATTATAAAACAAAAATTCGATTGGGTGAACGATTTGTGATCAAAATGTCATAATTATTAAACGTTCAAATTACATAGTGCTAACATCTATCGGAATAAGAACAACATTCAAAAACAGATAACTTTATCTTTATTGGATCGAGAACCTATTTTAATTTCTAAAGCTCGATGATCAAATCAAGTTTATGAGATCATTTATTATAGTAAGCATACTCTTTTTGTCAATTTATAGCAGTGCATTTTCACAATCGATGGAAGGTAGTTATGCAAACACGTGGGAGTCAGAAAAAGGATCGGGTATCCGGTATTCGTTACTACTTAATCCTGATAAAACCTTCATATTTGAATCCAATCGCTTTTATGCATCTTCAACGCCATCAAAAGTTGAGACCGTCAAAGGCCTCTGGAAGAAACGGCACAGATTACTAATCCTCAAAACAAAGGGGATAGCAAATGATCATCCTTTGGCGAAGAAACTACATAAGAACAAAGCTAAACTCAAAGTGTATTCAAAACGACATAAAAATTATGGAAAGGTCAAACCAAGTTTGAAATTTTATCGATCGAAAGTATTTTATGCCAAAGGAATGAGGCTTATCAAAAAAGAGGAGGATATTGCCACAAATTAAGCTTGATGTGCAAAAAAAGACTTGAACTCTTCAGATATAAAAAAACCGAAACACTTCAAACTGAAGAGTTTCGGTTTTGTGGTCCCACCTGGGCTCGAACCAGGGACCACCTGATTATGAGTCAGGTGCTCTAACCAACTGAGCTATAGGACCGGTTAAGAGGATGCAAATCTAACATATATTTTAATATGCTACAACAATTTTATGGCTTTATGTCTTGGCATAATTCGATCAAAACACCATTGGTTGATTTTGGGTGTACGAAGGCTACCAACTTGTTGTCAGCACCTTTTTTAGGAGTTTGATTCAGCACTACAAAGCCTTCTTTGGTAAGTCTCTCGATTTCAGAATGAATATCATCTACCGCAAATGCAATATGATGGATGCCTTCACCTCGTTTTTCAAGAAATTTAGCAATTGGACTTTCTGGATTTGTAGCCTCCAATAACTCGATTTTATTTGGACCTGTTTTGAAAAAAGAAGTTTTTACACCTTCACTTTCTACAGACTCTGTTTTATAGTGTGGTACGCCAAAGAGTTTGGCAAAAACCTCATTGGATGTTTCAAGATCTTTTACTGCAATTCCGATGTGTTCTATTTTTTTCATGCTCACTTCCCGCGAAAGCAGGAATTTAATCAAGTTATACTAAATTTTGAATTTTAAAAGAAATGTGGATATCAGTAGTAAAATCCGGTTCACCAACTTTATCCTATCAAAAATACGATAATCATCCAATATGCTCTATTTTTGCAGTTGATTAGCTGGCATTCGGTTGATCATCATTATATCAGTTATATCTGATTGATTTATAAAATTTTATCATTTTGGAAGAAAGTCATAGACAGAAAAAAATAGGAGGAATCTTGCAACAAGATTTGGTTGAAGTTCTTCAAGGTGCTGCTACAAAAGGTGGTTTACGAGGCGTCATTATTTCGGTGAGCAAGGTCAATGTCACTGCTGACCTATCGATTGCAAAAGTATATTTGAGCATTTTTCCGAATAAGGAAGGCGCAGAATTACTGAAAGGCATTCGCTCCAATACGCCCCTTATACGTCATGAATTGGCACAGCGCACCAAAAACCAATTGCGTCGCATGCCCAATTTAGAATTTTTCATTGACGATTCGTTAGAATATATTGAACGCATTGATAAATCGTTAAAACGCGAAGATGATCCCATTAGAGATGCTGACTTGTTAGACAAACGAAAAAAGAAATAAGTGAATTTCGCGCTTTACATCGCCAAGCGTTACCTATTTACGAAAAGCAGTAGTAATGCCATCAATATTATGACCATTATTGCGGCCTCGGGTGTGGTAATAGCCGCTGCGGCCTTGTTTATTGTGCTATCTGGTTTTGGTGGTTTAAAGGAATTTAGTTTAGGCTTTACGTCCATTGTTGATCCTGATTTAAAAATTCTTCCCACTAAAGGGAAGTCATTTGATTTGACCAAGGCGGACTCGACGTCGCTATCGAAAGTCGAGGGGATCGCCCAGTTTTCCAAAGTAATTGAGGAACGTGTTTTTTTGGAATTTGACAACAAAAATCTCATTTGTTCACTTAAAGGTGTAGACCATAACTTCCTCAATGTGACCAAAATGGACTCCATGATCTCACAAGGGCAATGGTTTGAACCAGAGTCTGGACAAATAGTATCCGGTTGGTCCATTGCCAATCATTTATCAATGGGAACTCTCAATTATGGCAAAACCTTAAAAATTTATGTCCCAAAACCCGGTAAAGGACAGATCACAAGTGTCAAAGGAGCTTTTAAAACCATGGTTGGCGTTAATGTTGGCATCTTTCAAATTAATGAAGACCTTGATAATACCTTTATATTTACTGATATTGAAAATGCCAAATACTTATTGAATTACAGGCCGAATCAAATCAGTTCTATCGAATTGAAACTGCATCCAAGCGCCAATGAATCGGAAGTGACAACCGCTATTTTGAAGGTTTTTGGCTCAAAGGTTCTCGTCAAAAACAGGGCGCAACTCAATGATGCGCTATATAAAATGTTGAATACTGAAAATTTAGCTGTTTATCTTATTTTCACCTTGGTGATCATCATAGCGCTTTTTAATGTGATTGGAGCCTTAATCATGATGATTCTGGATAAAAAAGGATCGTTACATACCCTTTTTAACCTTGGTGCAACTACTAAAGATATCAAAAGAATTTTCTTTCTTCAAGGAAGTTTAATGACCGTTTTAGGTGGAATTGTTGGCGTTGGTATTGGGATCGTCATCATATTTTTACAGCAAAAATTCAACCTTGTAATGCTCACGGCTTCACTACCCTATCCCGTAACATTAGAGATTATCAATGCTTTGATAGTCTTGATAACCATTTTTGTTTTGGGGATTTTAGCTTCAAAAATTGCCTCGAGTCGGATTAGCGAGCGATTGGTTCGGAGTTAGTTTACAGTAGGCAGTAAACAGTAAGCAGTAAGCAGTAAGCAGTAAGCAGTAAGCAAAACTAAAATTTCAATTATATAAATTTCAAAATCCAGAAATGTTTGGCCATGTACTTTAGTACGTTTTCTTTTTGCTACAAGCTTCCAACTTCAAGCTTCAGTCTTCAAACTTTTCAAGCAAACTCATAGCCTGAAAATGTTTCCAACACGTCATCAAGTGCAGCAAATACATCTACCGAATCATCACTTGTCACCATTTTCATTCGGTATTCCTTAAAGTTTGGAATGCCTTTAAAATAATTGGTATAATGGCGTCTCGTCTCAAAAACACCGAGTTTCTCTCCTTTCCAATCAATGGACATTTGAAGATGTCTGCGTGCAGCATCGACTCGTTCTTCTAAACTTACAGGCCCTAAATGCTCACCGGTATTAAAAAAATGCTTGACTTGCTTAAAAAACCAAGGATTTCCGATACTGGCACGACCTATCATACATCCATCCAATCCGTAGGAATCTCTCATTTCCATGGCCTTTTCGGGCGTATCAACATCACCATTGCCAAAAATTGGAATGTGCATTCTTGGATTGTTTTTAACGTCTGCAATCGGTTTCCAATTCGCATGGCCTTTGTACATTTGAGCTCTCGTTCGTCCGTGAATGGAAATCGCCTTACAACCAACATCTTGTAAACGTTCTGCCACTTCCACAATACGGATAGAATCATCATCCCAGCCCAAACGTGTTTTTACGGTAATCGGTAGATTGGTGCGTTTGACCATTTCTGCAGTCAATTGCTCCATCAAACAAATATCTTTTAAGATCCCTGCTCCTGCTCCTTTACTGACTACTTTCTTAACAGGACAGCCAAAATTGATATCAATGATGTCTGGGTTTGACTTTTCGACGATGTCAATCGTTTGAAGCATACTTTCTAAATTGGCCCCAAAAATCTGAATACCAACAGGACGCTCTCGTTCGTAAATATCAAGCTTCATAACGCTTTTGGCCGCATCACGAATGAGACCTTCACTGGATATGAATTCCGTGTACACGACGTCAGCACCTTGTTCTTTGCACAACGCACGAAAAGGTGGATCGCTCACGTCTTCCATTGGTGCCAATAGCAATGGAAAGTCTGGAAGTTGTATGTCGCCTATTTTAGCCAAAGTGATAAATTTTATGACAAAATTACATTATTTTATCGAAATCGTAAGTTAATAAAATCCAGAGCCCGTAACACCCTAAAGCCAATTCTGCAACCATTCCGAATTGATAACCAAACGTCGGTGCGCCATCTAGTAACATGCTAATGGCTCTTCCAAGGCCCAAGCCCATCATAAAAATCATATTTGACATCAGTGCGATTTTGAGATAGTTCGCTTTAAAAATTCCCAAAATCCATAGGATTGAAAACCCTAGATACAGTCCCATGATGCCTTTAAATTGATTGAATTCATCAATAGTATTGAGATGAATATCGAATTGGGATTCGGGTTTGAAACCATACACAAACGCCACAGGGATCACTATCAAAATCGAAATAATCAAGTGAATCTTTATGATGAATTGCTGCCTCATAAGCCTCTTCTTTACCGTCTCCAAATTAGAGGGAATTTGATTGAAATGTTAAACATAGTTAGTCTTAAATCTTGAGATTTCAAACTACAAAATTTATACATTTGGAATTTTAAGATAATTATGATTTTAAGGTCGCATTATTTTTCTTAAGATAGAACCTAAACGCCCTTCTTTTTAGAAAGCCTTGGAATGGGCTTTCTTAAAATTTCAAATCAATCTCAATCTTATCGCCATTTCTATCGACGATCACTTTGGTATCATCGCCCTCATCAAAAGCCGATAATGCTCGCATGTAACTCATCATGTCCACCACGCTACTATCGCCTAATTTAATGACGATATCACCTTTTAGCAAGCCTGCTTTCTGGGCTGGCTTATCCTCACTGATTCCATCAATACGCATGCCTTTACCGTCAAACAAATAATCTGGAATGACTCCCAAACCAACTTTAAAACGAGGCACTTCTTCACTTTCATTTTTGGTCTTTCTAAACGGCAACTTTCCTGCCTTATCCAAATCGGAAATTACATCAAATATGAAGTTGGAAATAGCTTCCATCCCCTCATAATTCAACTTATCGGAATCATCACTTGGCTTGTGATAATCTTCATGTTGACCTGTAAAAAAATGCAGCACAGGTATATCACTCAAATAAAACGAGGTATGGTCGGAAGGCCCAACACCCGATTCTTTTTCTATCAAATTGAATTTGGTATTGTTCGCCATGAGCGATTGCTTAAAACGCGGCGAGGTGCCCACGCCATAAACCGCCAAGGTACTATCCGCTTTAAGACGACCAACCATATCCATATTAATCATATAGTTCACTTTCTTGATGTCGAGTGTTGGATTTTTTACGAAATAGTTACTTCCCA
>JBBSOJ010000057.1:0-14109 GCA_038259855.1 Flavobacteriales bacterium | reverse complement strand
AAGCGGCTTTTTCGTTTTAAAGATGTTGTGTTGTTTCGAAGTCACCTTCGGGACGTAGTGTAAGCGTCAAATTGTAGTTTGACAATTACCAATGAGAGGCTTTCCTTTTTTCTTTAATAGAAGATTGGGATGCTTTTTTTTTGTTTATATCATTCGCTAAAAAGTTATATATGCCATTTAATTCTTATTTAATTTTGTTTCCACAAAGTAATTTACTTCAAATTCTTTAAAAACGAATATTTTTTTTAACTTAATGGTATTATTATATAATAAATAGGGATAGTTTAGAAATCTGTCAACTATCGAAAGAGCAATACAATGGTTAAAAGTCTAACGAACCTATTAGACAAAATCGATCAAACCAATTTCGCCAAAATACTGGATGAAAACGCCATCTTATGCGTTACCAATTTAAAAGGAGAATTTGTGCACATTAGCCCCACGTTGTATACGCTGTTAGGTTATGGGCTTGATGAGGATTCAAATGACATACGTGTACTAAAACCAAAACCACCGTTAGAACAAACTTTTAAAGATTGGTTAGGTGCTCTTAAGAAAAAAGGACATTGGGTGGGTCCTATAGAATTTAGCAGAAAGTGCGGTGCACCACAAAGTTTGATTTGTGCTATTTCACACGTGATAAATCGCGGAAAAGGGCCGTCTCATTTCTTCTGGTTTTTGAATCAGCAGCCACTAAATTATCAAGATTATTTAGATCATGATGTTAGTTATAAATCGTTCTTCAAGGTTAGTCCTGTGCCGAAAGCTTTGTTCAGTTTAGATACATTAGAATATATTGATGTGAATTCTGCCTGGGAAACTTATACCGGATATAATAAAGAGTCGGTAACACATCATAACCTTGAAATATTTGAGATCCATAAGTTTATTGACCTGGGTTTGATCAAGACGTTTCAGTCATCAAAATCAGTAACACAAACCATCGATAAAGCCAGGCTGTTTGTTAAATCTGATAAAAAGAAGTATGTCAACCTTCATTTTGAGAAGATCGATATTTATGGAAAGGCTTTTATGCTTGAAATCATAAATGACATTTCAGATAGTTTAAATTATCAAAAACAATTACAGAAAACATCAACCAAGTCGGTTCAAAAAAAAGATGCCATATTAGAATTGGTGAATCTAATAGGGAAAGATTTTGATGAGATCCTCAAAGAAGTAACCTCTGTGTCTGCTAAAGTTATGGATGTGAAACGTGTTAGTTTATGGGAATTTGATAAAATTGAATCTAAAATACGTTGTTTGAATGCTTACGATTTAAATTTAGATGAATTCAAGAATGACACTGTACTTTACAAGGCTGATTTTCCTAATTACTTCAAAGATCTTTATAGTCATGGATCCGTCAGGGTCAATGATGTTTCCAAAAGCAAGCTGACCAAAGAATTTATTGAAGAATATTTAAAACCCATAGGAATTTCATCCTTGTTGGATGTATTTATATCGTTGGCTGATGATGGGTTATTTGGTGTTCTTTGCTTCGAGCATATTGGTGAGCCAAGAGTATGGACTGATGAAGACGAGGAATTTGCCACTGTTATTGCGAGTATTACCTCTTTGGCGGTGGAAAACCTAGAACGAAAAAGAGTTGAGAAAAAATTAGTGTTAGAAAAAGATTTTTCTGATGAACTTATCAATTCTCTGCAAGAAGGGTTGTCCATTGTAAATCCGGTCGGAGAGAGCATGCGTGTGAATACAGCGCTCTGCAAAATGACAGGATTTTCGGAAAAGGAATTGGTGGGATCAAAGCCGCCATTTAAATATTGGCCGCCAGAAAATCATGATGGAATGTTGACATCCTTGATCGATTTATTAGAAAAGAAAACGTCTGATAACCGATTAACCTTAATTCGTAAAAACGGGGAACGATTTCCCGTTGCGATGGCGGTTTCTAAAGTAAAGAACAAGGAGGGGGAAATCATTGCGTATTTTTCTACCATAGTAGACATTACGGAACGAATTAAAAAAGAAAAGTCTTTAAAGCAGCGCCTTAAAATCTCCCAAAAAAGAAAAGAGGTCACCTCGAAGTTTGTCTCAATGATCGGTCAGGACTATTTATCGACCATAAGGGAAATTGCTCAACTCTCCTCCGAGGTTTTAGAGGTTGATCAAGTTTCTATTTGGAGGTTTCAAAATGACGAGACGGAACTTGTAAGTAAGATTTTTTATAATGCAAAAACGGACATTTTAGATGAGAGAAGCGTTACGGTTTATCGAACCGACTTTCCAGATTATTTTGAGTCCTTAAAAGATAAAACAATTGTTAATGCCTGTCATTTGAATGAGCATTCCATAACTCGTGAATTTGCTGATCCAAACAAAAACCATGGTACTGTAAAATCGCGACTCAATGCGATCATTCACGGTAAAAACATGCGACATGGCTTAATAAGTTTTGAAGGTTACAGCGCTGACAGAACATTTTCGGATGAAGAAGAAAACTTTGCAGTTTCTGTAGCAAATATCATTTCGTTAATGGTAGAGAGTAGAGATCGCATCACGGCAGAGAATATGCTGATAAGATCCAATGAAAAACTTTTAGCGCTCAATTCAGAATTAAACAAGTTAAAAAAAGAACTTGAGCAAGAAAATTCTTATTTGCGTGAAGAGATTGGGCTGACTTTCAACTATGAGGAGATGGTTTACGGCAGTAAACTATTCAGTGACGTGCTAACGGATATTGAGCGGGTGGCATCAACCAATGCCACAGTTTTGCTTTTAG
Source organism: Flavobacteriales bacterium (assembly GCA_038259855.1). GTDB lineage: Bacteria > Bacteroidota > Bacteroidia > Flavobacteriales > Flavobacteriaceae > JBPOFM01. The sequence continues at coordinate 11,366 of JBBSOJ010000057.1, read as the reverse complement.
GAGAATCAGGCACCGGCAAAGAGTTGCTGGCAAGAGCCGTCCACAATATCAGCGCAAGAAAAAATAAGCCTTTAATAAAAGTCAACTGCGCAGCAATTCCGAGAGAATTAATTGAAAGTGAGTTATTTGGACACAAAAAAGGATCATTTACAGGCGCCATCAATGACAAATTGGGGAAATTTCAATTGGCAGATGGAGGAACGCTATTTTTAGATGAAATTGGTGAGTTGCCCATGGAAATGCAGCCTAAATTGTTGAGAGCCATTCAAGAATCGGAAATTGAGCAAATAGGTGGCACTAAAACCCAAAAAGTTGATATCAGGATTATAGCAGCAACCAATCAAGATCTTCAAAAGGAAATCAAAGCAAAGAACTTTCGTGAAGATTTATATTTCAGACTTAATGTGTTTCCAATAACAGTTCCGCCATTGAGAGAACGTATTGAGGACATTCCAATCTTACTAGAGCATTTTGTCGACAAATACGGTAAGCTTTATAACAAGAGCATCAAATACATTTCTGATGAAACCAAAACCAATTTACAGTCCTATTCTTGGCCTGGTAATATAAGGGAATTACAAAACCTCGTAGAGAGAGCTGTTATTTTATGTGATGACGAAAGGCTGATCATACCAAATTTTAAATCTTCAAAAAAGGAATCCTTAATAGCTTCGACCGTATTGTCGCTGGACGACGTTCAAAGAATGCATATCGAAAAAGTGCTGAAAAAGACACATTGGAAAATAGATGGCGCAAATGGGGCGGCCGAACTTCTTCAAATTAAGCCAAGTACTTTGAGAGATCGTATGACAAAGTTGGATATTAAAAAACCGAAATGATCCACGGTATCCCGTGGATTTACCATTCATCGGACTTTTATGTCGGTATACCGTGATTTATAAGGATTGGATGATTTATAATCAAAAATGTCTTCACGCTGATTTATAATCAATTACTATTTAATTTTACTCTTTTTTTCCATTTGGCATAGCTATTGGCACTCGCTTTTTACCCAAATTCCCTAAAATCTACAAAAATGGAAATACCTAACGCCAACCAATCTGAACTTGTTGAATTTCGTATTGAGCACGATATCCTATTCTGCATACCCAACCAACATGATTGTTATTTGAATGAGTTTGGAATCGAGACTTTGATTTTGACAATTAAAAATTTAACAAAAATGACACCAATGCCTTTAGTGATCGACCTTCGCAAATTTATTGGAAATTTTGATCCTCAAGCAGCAAGGATTTTTGCCGATAGTTCAATCATTAAAAAAATGATTCTTAACCAAGCATTTGTGACGAACACATTGAATTGCAAACTGCTCGTCAATTCTTATAAACGGATCTACGTTAATGAATCGGACATCAAGATGTTCAATCAGATGGATGCAGCGATCAGCTATTGTATGGAAATCAAACACAAATATTACGCTTAGAATAAATTGCATCGTCGACCATGAGTGTGCGTTGTTGAGGATTGCAAATTTTTAGAGGAAACGCGATATATAAATTAAGATCAATGACTACTGTGCCTTTGGATTGGTTCAATAAAAATAAGCTCCCTGAATAATGATTAAAAATGTAATGCTAATTGATGATAATAAAATTGATTTATATATCAATCAAAGGATAATCGAAAAATATAACCCAAATGTCAAAACAAGTACATTTTCAAATGCTTTGTCAGCCATCAGCTTTTTTAAATTGTTAGAATCAGACCCTAAAAGTACATCCTGCGGTGCTCCCGATGTGATATTATTAGATGTGAACATGCCTGAAATCAATGGCTTTGATTTTCTTCAAGAGTTCGAAGGCCTTGAGCACTCAAACAAGAGAGACATAAGTATTTATATGCTATCATCTTCTATCTGTCCTGATGAAATTCAAAAAGCCCAAAAATATAATTGTTGTGCAGGATATATCACTAAACCTTTAACGGAGAACGTACTCAAAAATGTAGTATTTCAAGGTGAGGCGTGTCAAAACCTGCGTCAATTCAAAATAACAAATTAGAACTCAATTGAAACTTTATCAAACCAATAAAACTACTTTCTATTAGGAGAGATGATTTGCAAAAAGCTTTCAAATATAAATGCTCAAAAATCTAAAAATTAAACCTAAATCTAAATTATGGAAATTAAAAAAACTACTAAAAGCCTTTTAAAATTATTTGTTGTGTTTTTATTGTGCTCCCAAGGATATGCACAAGTTGGGATCGGTATTGAAAATCCCGACCCTTCGTCTATCTTGGATTTATCATCTAACAGTGCCGGTTTGCTGATGCCGAGAATGACGACAGCGCAACGCACGCAGATTTCTAGCCCAGCAAACGGATTGATGGTGTATGATACGACAGAAGGAGCGTTTTACTTCTTTAAATCAGGTGCATGGGCAAAATTGGATTCTAGTGTTCGTAGTAATTATAAATTAATTAAATCCGCCGCTGACTTGAGTAGCGAGCTTACCGCTGGCGGAGGCTCTAAATATTTATTGAATTCTAATACGTTCTACGAGATCAATGGATCTATTATGTTAGCAGCGCCCATAGACCTCAATAATGCTTATATAAGTGGTATGGATTCTAATGACGATCAGTTGATTAAATCTGGCGGTCAGATGTTTGTTGGTAGTACTGGAGGTACAATTAAAACGTTGACATTAGCATGCCCTGGTGGTACTATTTTCAGTTTGAGCAACGGTACGGCGCAAAATTTAATTTTCCGAGATGCTATTGTAGTAAATTCTACGTCCGTTGGTTCAATAAGTGGATTTGATTTGGTGTTTTTTAGCATCATACAATTCGTTAACAATACTACAGGGATTACTTTTAATAACATCGATAAACTTCTTTTAAGTAATACTGGCTGGTTTAAAACAAACAGGGGTACGTTTGAAACATACACGGGGACGTTTAGTTTTCTTCAAAAGCAAGGCGGTTTTATGATTATTGATGGAGCGGCTAAAGGGATTGATGTCAGTAGCAATCCGGTTGTGGGTGAGGCTATCTTAACTGGCGTTAGCTTTAGTGGGACTAGTACGGAATATATCAAAAGATACACGACGGGCTCATATGCGGGATATAACTTTAATAGTTCCTGGACTGTTGATTCTCCCGGAATAAAACTTGAATCAGATCAAGTGGCATCAGCAAATATTTACTACAATGGTGCAATCACTACAGGGTTCGTTCAAACTTTTTCCAGTGGAACAGAGTTAAATTTGACAGGGAACTCAAACACGAATACAACGACAGCCGTTAATATGTTGAGAACATCTTCTGCTCAAAATAATCGCATTACCTACTTGGGAAAAAAAACGAGAACGTTTCAAATCAATGCTGCTTTATCTGTGAGAGGACAGTCGGGTGTTGGAGATTTTTATGCATTTTTTATAAGAAAAAATGGTACCACGACTTTAGTGGAAACAAATACCTTAATGAGAGTTAACAGTACTGTAGATATATCAAGTAATTCAATTACTGGAACGGTGCAACTCGCTCCAAATGATTTTATAGAAATTTGGGGACAACGGTTGACGACTACGGGATCAGGGTCTATAGCCGTTTTTTCATTGAACTTAAATATAAAATAGGTTGTTGCAACTTGTGATTTGAACTACTATCGAGTCATTTGACTAAAGATGAATTATTAAAAGGGTTATCCGTGATGGTTAGCCCTTTTTGTATTTTGTAAAAGCACGCAAGAGGCCATTTCTCTATAAATTTGTAAGACTATGATATTTAACTACTTTTGCTAATAGGGCGATCGCTTGGCTTTATGTATAGAAGAAATTTGATAATTTAAAATTCGTCTCAGAGTTTTGAAAAAACTACCACCCTAAACTAATATTAGAAAATATCAATGATGAAGAATTTAATTTCAAAAACAATAGTAGTGACAATCATGTTGTCATCATTCAACATTTATTCGCAAATAAACAAAACAGAGAAGAACATCATTAATTCTGTTGATAAGCACAATCAGTCTTCCTTGGAATTATTAAAGAAGGCCGTCAATATGAATAGTGGGACCATGAATTTTGATGGCGTCCGAAAAGTGGGGGAGCTTTTCAAAACCGAATTGGATCAACTTGGTTTCACCACAGAATTGACTTCAGGAGAGTCTTATGGTCGGGCTGGGCATTTAATCGCAAAGAAAGAAGGTAAAAAAGGGCCAAAACTACTACTGATAGGTCATCTCGATACTGTTTTTGAATTGGATAGTCCTTTTCAGGAATACAAAGTGATCAATGATTCGATTGTCAGTGGTCCTGGTATTTCTGACATGAAAGGGGGCAATGTCATCATCATACTGGCCATGAAAGCGCTTAAAGATGCGGGTGTTCTGAAAGATATGACAATTGAAATCATCATGACAGGCGATGAAGAAAAAAGTGGCAGTCCTTTAGACTTGTCAAAAAAAGAGCTTATTGATGCAGCCAAAAGAGCGGATATGGCCTTGGGGTTTGAAAATGCTGATGGCCGAGCGGGAACCATTGTGACTTCCAGGCGAAGTTCTTCTGATTGGAAACTTGCAGTCAAAGGGAATCCAGCGCATTCTTCGCAGATTTTTACCGAAAAGGTTGGAGTCGGCGCTATTTATGAAGCTTCAAGAATCTTAAATGAATTTTATCAAACACTATCTAAAGAAGAAAATCTTACATTCAATCCAGGTTTTATCATCGGAGGGACCTCTATAGAAGCCAATACCGAACTCACCGGCGGAAGCGCGCTGGGTAAAACAAATGTAGTGGCTCAAGATGTTTTGGTAAGAGGTGATATTAGGGCCATGTCCATTGAGCAATTGAATCGTGCCAAAGACATTATGAGTGATATTATTTCTAAAAGTTATACTGCTACAAGTGCGACATTAAGTTTTGGAGAGGGAGGCTATCCGCCGTTGTCACCAAATGAAGGTAACGATGTTTTATTGCAGCATTATAAAAAGGTAAGCGAAGATCTGGGCTTTGGCACTATAGTGGCCGTGAATCCTCGCAATGCAGGGGCTGCTGATATTTCGTTTACGGCAGGTTATGTTGAAGGTGCTATTGACGGTTTGGGGCTCACTGGTGGACAAGACGATCATACCATCCGTGAAACAGGAAATTTAAACCATTTAGCTGTGCAGGCTAAAAGAGCAGCCGTTTTAATATACCGTTTATGCTATAATAAGTAATTATTCGCGTATTTCGTTTCTGCTAAATTATAATATTTTGTGTTCATAACTAGTAATAACTAATCTTGAACATGCATTTCATCGAAAAAATTATACTACTTAACGATTTTATTGTATGTTTGTTTCATGGAACGTAATAAAAAGTAAAACAATTGTCGTTTAAATCATACCAACCAGATGTGATCTTCAACAAAATTGTAATTCCCAAATACCTTCCTGAAAATAGTTTAGCAACAGCATTCATTATATGCCAATAAATTAATTTTTACATTCTTCCCTCGAGAAATTATTTAGTCATGTTATCATTAATCAATAATAAAATAATAAGTATAACCCTTATAAATTATCTCCTATGAAAGCTTTAAAAATTACTCTATTAGTAGCATTATTTGTGTCAGTTTCTAGCCAAACAGATAAAAATCCAGATACGAAGGAAGTCAACACGTATGAAAGTTCAAAAACACATTACGACTTGATGGCTCATAACAAAAAGATAATATCGTTACCAACACAAGGATAGTATATACAATTTATTAATATTGGCCTCTTTCCTTATCGAAAGAGGCTTCGTGCGTTTACACATCAATGAAACATACATACAATAAATTTCGTTTAAATAATTATCCTAAATTTGGAAGTGAACAATTACTCTTTCAAAGTGCAAAAAAAATTGGGCTTAATTATTTGTTTTTTGATTTTCGGTGGCCATATGTTGGCTCAAGATGAAAAAGGAAATGCAATTTATGATAGTATTTTATATTTAAGATCTAGAGGGTCAGATATTAGCAAAGATCTTGATCGGAGATATGATTCCGCAAAAAAAGCCGTTCGACTGTCTAACGATACTAAAGTTGACTCTACTATTTTAAAGAGTATCAGGGTTTTATCAACCGTCTTGTTGTATCGTGGTGATTATGATGGTTTTGTTGATCTCAATTACAAAACATTGAAATTAGCTAAAAAAGTATCTGATTCTGTTGAGGTCGGACAATCTTATCATAATATTGGGTGGTACCATTTTCAAAGCAGAACGCAGAACGATAGTGCTTATTTTTATTTGAATAAGGCCATCGATGTTTATGGTAAGATCGGGGGTAGAATTGCCAATCAAATTGCTATTTATCAAAATTTATCGGATATTTTACAATTAGAGAAAGATTATCTAGGCAGTGAAGACCATGCTGTTAAAGGTCTTGAATTGCTAGAGTCTTTGCCTAAAACTGAATCGAATTTAATTACTAGCTGGGATCTCTACAATATTTTAGGAATTGTTTCATTGCAGCTCAAGCGCTATGATGAATCTATTGATTATCATCGTAAAGCTGAAGACATTGCCAACAAAATGTCCAACGGTTTGTTGCGAAGCTTATCTTCAAAAAATAACGTCGCTTTCGTTTATAAACAAAAAGGAGATCTTTCCACCGCCCTTAAGCTATATCAAGAGGTATTGGATTATGAAAAATTGTATCAGTTGGACCCATCATTTTTTGCTTTGGTGTCCAATAATGTCGCTTATACAAGTTTTCTAAATGGAGATACCGACGTTGATAAATTAGAAAGAATGTTTAAACGCGCTTACAAAATTGCCGATAGTTTGGAGGATCCGGTTACAAAACTGGCTACAACCATCGATATGGGTAATTTCTACAAAGCGCAGAATAAAATTGACAACGCGTTGCACTATGCCGAAGAAACCTATGAGTTGGCGCGGATGACATCAGAAAATGATATGCTATTGGAAGCAATGATGCTGTTGTCTGAACTCAACTCCGGTGATAAAGGGAAAAAATACCTCAAAGAACACATACGCTTAACAGACAGTCTGTTGCAAAACGAGCGAGGTATTCGAAATAAATTTGCCCGTGTTCAGTTTGAAACAGATCAAATTGAGCAGGAAAACGAACGAATGTCAACACAGCGATTCTGGTTATTGATCGTTTCTGCTGTCTTATTGGTGACTTTATTCTTATTGTACATCATCATTTCGCAGAGAGCAAAGAACAAGGAGTTGCAATTTGAAAGAGCACAGCAAGAAACAAACGAAGAAATTTATAATTTGATGCTGTCCCAACAAGATAAGGTTGACGAGGCTAGAGCATTGGAGAAAAAGCGTATTTCACAAGATATTCATGATGGCGTTTTGGGACGTTTATTCGGGACAAGATTGAGTTTGGATAGTCTAAATCTGTCAGAAGGGAAAGATGCCATTACAAAACGATCCATCTATATTGATGATTTGAAAATCATAGAGCAAGACATTCGGCAGATTTCTCACGATCTAAATACCGATTTTGTGGCTGGTTCTGGATTTATTGATATCGTTGAAACCCTTATACAAAATCAAACGGATGCCTATCAATTGAGTTATGAACTGTATTATAGTGATGCCATCCACTGGGAAGAAATTTCAAACAAGACCAAAATCCATATATACAGGATTTTGCAGGAAACCATGCAGAATATATATAAGCATGCCAAAGCAAATCATATTAAAATTAGTTTTCATATCAAAAAAAATGTAATTTTAATGACCATCATCGACGATGGTAAAGGATTTGTCATCAATAAAAGTAAAAAGGGAATTGGGCTCAAAAACATCCATTCAAGAGTCGAGGAAGTGAATGGGACGGTCAATATTCAATCAGAACTTGATGCAGGAACCACCATTACAATTCAGATACCCCTACTAAACAATCAACTATGAGTAACCAAGTGATCAATATATTAATGGTGGACGACCATCCCATAATTATAGAAGGCTATCAGAATACATTGATGTCTACTAAAAATGAGGACCAAACCTTAATTATTGATACAGCAAATGATTGCGACACCGCTGAAATGCTCATGAGAAAGGCTGCTCGAGAAAGGCCTTATGATGTGCTTTTTTTTGATATTAGCCTTCCGCATTCCTCCAACGGATTGTTGACCTCTGGTGAGGACCTGGCGAAATTGTCAAAACAGTTAATGCCGAAAGCGAAGGTCGTGATTTTAACCATGTTCAATGAATCGTATCGTATTCATAACATTATCAAAAATATAAGTCCGGAAGGCTTTTTAATAAAGAGTGATCTAACCTCCAGTGAATTGGCGGAAGCCTTTCAGCATATAATGGTGGCGCCTCCCTACTATAGCAGCACAGTGAGTCAATTTTTAAATAAACTAGTTGTCAACGAGATTCAAATTGACGAGATCAATCGCAAAATTCTGTATTTGCTGTCCAAAGGAATTAAAACGCGGAGCTTAAAGGAACATATTGATTTGTCTATGAGTTCTATAGAAAAGCGCAAAAAACAGCTAAAAGAGCTATTCTCCATTTCTGACGGAAAGGATGAAACCTTACTTAATGAAGCACGCAAAAAGGGCTTTCTGTAACAAAAATGTTAAAGTTTCAATTTTTGTCCATTTTTTTGATGAAATCTGTTCTCCCCAAATCCTTACTATAGTTACAGACTACGGTTTTTCCGTAAACATGTTACGGTTTTTCCACGTATAGAAGTCATTTACCTTAATTATATTTGATTAGTCAACAAACAGATAGAAATCCCTCTAGTAATTTGTTGGATTAATAGCAAAAAGAATAAACCCAATAATTATCTCCCTTGATAATTGTTGGGTTTTATTTATTTAATCAAATTCGAGATTTTAAACTAAATATTTAGTTATAACTAAAAAATTAGTTATATTAGCACAACTAATAGGTTCAAAACTAAGTCGATGAAACAGCTCACAAAGGCCGAAGAAGAAATAATGCAGGTATTGTGGACCTTGCAAAAAGCAAATGTAAAAGCCATCATTGATGTGCTTCCCAAGCCAAAGCCAGCTTACAACACGGTATCGACTATTGTCAGGATTCTAGAAAGTAAGGGCTTTGTGGATTATGAAAAAGAAGGCAAGGGCCATGTGTATTTTCCTTTGGTTCCAAAACAAGACTACAGCAATCAAAGTTTGAATACGCTGGTAGATGATTATTTCCAAGGTTCTTTTAAAAGTATGGTATCGTTTTTTGTTAAAAAGAATGATGTTAATTTAAAGGATTTGGAATCAATATTAGAAGATATCAATAAAAAGCAAGAATGATATGGGACACTTTATCTTACAAACGGTCGCTTTCCAATTGTTGTTTCTGATGGTTTATGATCTATTTCTAAAGAAAGAAACTTTTTTTAATTGGAATCGGTTTTACCTACTTACGACGTCACTGCTATCTATCGTATTGCCATTTATAAAGTTCACTAGTTTGAACGCATTGGTTTCGGACAACTTTGTGATTCAACTGCCCAAAGTAATTATAGGGTCGGTTGAGTCTGATAAAAGCAATGGTGCAATTGAAATGCTGCCAGAATTAGTGATACGCAATGGGTTTGGTTTTCAATGGCGCTATCTGTTGTTTTTAGGAATGGCCATCGCAGGCATCATTTTTATTTATAAGGTCTTTAAAGTTCTCACGCTCATCAGAGATAATACAAAACAAAAGGTTAGTGATGTCATTTTGGTCACGCTCTTAGAAAGCAACGCTGCCTTTTCTTTTTTCAACTACGTGTTTTTGGGCCAATGGATCAAAAATGAGGAAAAACAAAGCATTTTAGATCATGAATTGGTCCACGTACGGCAAAAGCACAGTTTTGACCTCGTCTTATTTGAAATTCTCCGAATTATATTTTGGTTCAACCCCCTGATTTATATGTACCAGAATCGCATCTCAATGTTGCATGAATATATCGCTGACGCCGAAGCCATAAAACAAAGTCCTAAAAAACAGTATTACGAGAAGTTGTTGTCGCAAACATTCAACACGCAAAACATCTCTTTTACAAACACATTTTTCACTCAATCATTAATCAAAAAACGAATCGTTATGTTAAGTAAAAGAAAATCAAAAAACTTCCATTTATTCAAATATGCTCTTTTAATTCCCATGATTTTTGGGATGTTGGTGTACACTTCATGTCAAGAAGAAGACGCATTTGGAAAATCGGAATTATCACTGGAACAATATTCCTATACTTTAAAGATACCTGGAAAAATGAACGAAGAACAGCAAAAGATTCACAATAACTATGAATCTTTCTTAATAAGTCATCCAGAGTATGTTGCTTGGAAATCTATAGACCAGGAGAAAGATGAAATCAGCTATTCAATACATCCAATAACTGAAAAAACCCCAAATGGTTTCATTAAATGGGAGGTCAGTTCAACAACCAGAGGTAATTATACAATGTATATAAATTCTCCAACTTCAACAACTGAAATTCAGAATGATAATGATAAATTTATTCTTAATGATTATAAGTATTCTGAAGAAGTTCCATTTTCTGTTATTGATGAGGTGCCAACTCTAGATAGATGTAAAGAACTTGCCACGAATGATGAAAAGAGACAATGTCTTTCAGACTTTATTTCTGAATTTGTCAATCTTAATTTTAATACCAATATTGCCAAAGAACAAGCCCTTGTAGGCAAACAACGCATTTCAGTAATGTTCAAAATAGGAAAGGATGGTACAATAAAAGATATTATGTCACGTGCACCGCATCCTGCTTTAGAGGCGGAGGCCAAACGTGTTATTGGCAATTTACCACAAATGACTCCAGGTATTCACAACGGAATGGCTGTAGATGTACCTTATAGTTTACCAATTTTGTTTCAAGTCAATGAATAAATTTTCAGTTATAATTATCTTGTTTATTGTTTTTAAAACCGAAGCCCAGACTTCGGTTTTAAATGCTGCAGACAGCCTCTATGCCATTGGCAAGTATTCTGCAGCGATAGAGCGGTACCAAGCGCATGATACACCTTCAGACGTTTTTGAGAGAATCGCGCAATCCTATGCAGCGCTAGGTAACTACGAGCAGGCACTTTCAAATTATAAAAAAGGATTGGAAGAGGACCCAAACAACATGCTTCTGAAATTAGACTATGCTAAATTGCTATATAGAACGAAAAATTATGATCAGGCCAGCAATCTCTTAAAAGAATTGGAACTCTCGGATCCTATGAACCCAAACTTCAACTATGAATTAGGCCTAAGTTTAGAAGCTGTAAAGGATTCTACCGCTGTAAATTATTACCGTGCTGCTTTTGAGTTGGATAGTACCCATCAAAAGGCCATTTATAAGATAGCCAAACAACTCTTGATAGATAGAAAACATGATCAATCTTTAAAGATCTTAAATATTGGGTT
>JBBSOJ010000056.1:0-14111 GCA_038259855.1 Flavobacteriales bacterium | reverse complement strand
AGTAACATAGTCGGCCTTTAAATGCACATCAATACTGTTTTGCAACGGATTGTAGCCTACAAAATCCATGAAATCCTCGCCGGTTTCAGCCTTCATCGATTCCGCAGATTCTTCTTTTGAGACATAGTCTGTGGCTTTGGTATATTCAGCCATGGCCAGACTTTTTTCAAGTTGATTGACTTCCACTTCTTTCGCGGTATCATTGAGATAAATAGTCATTACGACCTGTTCTTTGAAATGATCCGCTACTTTTTTAGCGTTCAATACGAGCAATCCTAGACAGCCCAAAAGAAAAAGCACTAAAGCAATACTGATAACGACCGAAAAATAAGAGGAAATTAATTTACGTTTTTGGTATCTGTCAAACGATGAACTCATAGAAAATTTAGTTGAAGCTGTAAAAATATAAAAGAAATCTATTCTCTTCAGGTTTACAACGTTTAAACTTTCAACATTGTTATAATAACATTAAATTCGCCTTTTGGAACCATGATTGCGAACAGAGCGAAGAAAGCCGCTTGCAACTTAATAGCTCCAACCAATGAACAATACTATTTGAAGACGACGACAGATGCAATACCATTTCAACGATATAGAAAAAAAGTGGCAAGATTACTGGGCAAAACATCAAACGTTCAAGGCCGAAAATCACAGCGATAAACCGAAATATTATGTACTCGATATGTTTCCCTATCCAAGTGGTGCCGGTTTGCATGTTGGGCATCCGTTGGGCTACATTGCCAGTGATATTTACGCACGCTACAAACGCCATAAGGGATTTAATGTGTTGCATCCTCAAGGCTACGACAGCTTTGGGTTGCCAGCGGAACAATATGCGATTCAGACAGGTCAACATCCCGCGGTGACCACTGAAGACAACATTAAAACATACCGCCGTCAATTAGATCAAATTGGTTTTTCATTCGATTGGAGTCGTGAAGTGCGGACTTCCGATCCAAGTTATTATAAATGGACCCAATGGATTTTCATTCAGTTATTTGAGTCTTGGTATAATAACGATACCAACAAAGCAGAGCATGTTGAAACGTTGATTTCGAAATTCGCTTCAGAAGGAAATGCCAATGTCAATGCCGTATGCGATGATCAAATCGAATCGTTTTCAGCATTAGAATGGAACAATTTTTCTTCCGAAAAACAGCAAGAAATCCTTTTAAAATATAGACTGACGTACTTGGCAGAAACCGAGGTTAATTGGTGTCCTGCCTTAGGGACCGTTTTGGCCAATGACGAAATCGTCAATGGTGTGTCAGAACGTGGTGGTCATCCTGTGGTTCGTAAAAAAATGACGCAGTGGAGCATGCGAATTTCTGCCTATGCGGAAAGACTTTTACAAGGATTAGACACACTCGATTGGACAGAATCGCTAAAAGAAAGCCAGCGCAACTGGATCGGAAAATCGGTTGGTGCTTCTGTTACTTTCAAATTAAAGAATCACGACGAAGTGATTGATGTGTTTACAACTCGACCTGATACGATATTCGGTGTATCTTTTATGACGTTGGCTCCGGAGCATGAGTTGGTTTCCAAAATCACAACGCCTGAACAAAAAACAGAAGTCGAAGCCTACATTGAAGCCACGGCAAAACGCAGTGAACGCGACCGAATGGCGGATGTCAAAACGATTTCAGGCGCTTTCACAGGGGCATATGCCGAACATCCATTTACAAAAGAACCAATCCCCATCTGGATTGGCGATTATGTATTGGCCGGTTACGGTACAGGAGCGGTAATGTCTGTCCCTTGCGGCGACCAACGTGATTATGACTTTGCAAAACATTTCAATATTGCCATTCCTAATATATTTGAAGGCGTTGATATATCAGAAGAAGCCTATGGCTCAAAAGATAATGTCATCATTGCCAATTCTGATTTTTTGAATGGTTTGAATTATAAAAAAGCCTCAAAACTTGCGATCTACGAACTTGAAAAGTTAGGACAGGGCGTAGGTAAAACGAATTATCGCTTGCGTGATGCCGTGTTTAGTAGACAACGCTATTGGGGAGAACCATTCCCGGTCTATTATGTCAAAGGCATGCCACAGATGATTCATGCCAAGCATTTGCCAATCACTTTACCTGAAGTAGAAAAATACCTTCCAACCGAAACAGGCGAACCACCTTTGGGAAACGCAATTGTTTGGGCTTGGAACACTGAAAGTAATTCGGTTGTTTCTAACGATAAAATAAACCACACAAGTATCTATCCATTGGAATTGAACACAATGCCAGGTTGGGCAGGAAGTTCGCAATATTTCAACCGTTATATGGATCCGCATAATGACACCGAAATCTTCTCACAAGAAGCCGTCAATTATTGGAAACAAGTCGATTTATACATCGGAGGAAGCGAGCATGCCACAGGACATTTGCTCTACGCACGTTTTTGGCAGAAGTTTATGTTTGACAAAGGCTTGGTGCCTGTGGATGAATTTGCTAAAAAACTGATTAACCAAGGGATGATTTTGGGGACGAGTGCGTTTTTGAATAGATTATCAATTCAAGTTTCTTATAAAGGAGTTGGACCTTCTGGTTATGCTTTAGAAAAAATTAAAAGAATAGATTTTCCAAATTATTTTATTTCTGAAAGTTGGTTCAAGACACCAATGGCAAGAATGTCACTGAATTTAAAAATGAGAGAGGATTTTTATCAAAAAATATTAAAAAAAGAAGATTTAAAATATTTAGACGAAGAAATATATTTAATCGGATTCTTTAACGAAAATAGAATTCATGTTGATGTTAATTTGGTTGACTCTTCTGATGAATTGAATATTGAAAAATTTAAAAATCATTCTCTATACAGAGAGTATAAGAATTCATATTTTATTTTTGACAATTTTAAAAAATTTACTGTTGCAAGAGACGTCGAAAAAATGTCGAAATCCAAATACAACGTCGTCAATCCAGATGCGATTTGCGAACAATATGGAGCAGACAGTTTGAGACTTTACGAAATGTTCCTTGGGCCATTAGAGCAAGCAAAACCTTGGAATACGGCCGGAATTACAGGTGTTCATGGCTTTCTTAAAAAATTCTGGAAGTTATATATTGGCGATAATGGTTTAAATATCACAGATACCAAACCAACTGCAGACAACTTAAAAACACTGCACAAAACCATTAAAAAAGTAGAAGAAGACATTGAGAACTTCTCATTCAACACAACCGTTTCTACTTTTATGATTGCATGCAACGAATTAACAGCTCAAAAATGTACAAGCAGAGGCATTTTAGAACCGTTATTGGTGCTGTTATCACCTTATGCACCGCACATTGCTGAAGAACTATGGAATCAGTTAGGTCATAACGACTCCATATCAACAGCCACTTTCCCAAAATTTGACCCAAGTCATTTGGTAGAAAGTAGTAAAGAATATCCTATTTCCTTTAATGGAAAGACGAAATTTACCATGGAGTTGCCATTGGATTTGAGCAAAGAAGCAATCGAAAAGGCGGTGATGTCCCACGAAAAAACCATTGCGCAATTGGAAGGCCGTACACCGAAGAAAGTCATTATTGTTCCCGGAAAAATCGTGAACATCGTAGGGTAGAACTCTAAAAGAATGACGTGTGTATCTTAACCTTAAAAAAAGGATCGTGACAAAATTACCGCTCTAAAAATTGGCTTATTTTTTGCTATAACTATTTAAAATAAATTAATTCTTTAATTATGAATGGAATGATAGGATATTATATATTAATTGGTGCCATTGCCTTGGTGAGCTGGTTAGTGAGTCGACAATTAAAACAAAAGTTCGCGAAATATTCAAAAATACAATTGCGTAACGGGATGAGCGGCAAAGAGATCGCTGAAAAAATGTTGGCGGATAACGGCATTCGTGATGTTGAGGTCATTTCTGTAGCGGGTCAGTTAACGGATCATTACAATCCAAAAAACAAGACCGTAAACTTGAGTGAGTCCGTTTACAATCAACGCAACGCAGCCGCGGCAGCCGTAGCTGCTCACGAATGTGGTCATGCAATACAACACGCGCAAGCTTATCAAGCTCTTAAGATGCGATCTGCTTTGGTGCCGATTGTAAGCGTTACATCCAATATGTCTCAATGGTTAGTCATTGGAGGGTTAGTATTGGGCGCCGCTGCTGGTGCGGGATTCGGCTACTACATTGCTGTGGCGGGCTTGGTGTTTATGGCGTTTGCAACACTATTCAGTTTTATTACACTACCCGTAGAGTATGATGCCAGTAATAGAGCTTTGGCTTGGTTAAAAGGTAAAAATATGGTCACTCCAGAAGAATATCTTGGCTCTGAAGATGCGTTGAAATGGGCTGCCAGAACTTATTTAGTTGCAGCGATTGGTGCCTTGGCATCCCTATTATATTGGGCGCTTCAAGTATTTGGTGGACGCGACTAATTAATAATAAATATAAAAAAAACCGAATTTTGATCTTTGATCGAAATTCGGTTTTTTAATTTTAAATAGTTCAAAAAAACATCAGCGTTTTTAGTATTCCAATTCTGTAAATGTGCCGGATAATGCGGTGGAACTCGCGCCATCGATCGTCGCTGCATTGATGTTAAAGGTCCCCGAAATCAATCGCAGGTTAGTTTGTGTAGGATGCGCACGATTACCAGTAATACTTATGGTGCCTGTGGAAGAAAAATACGTGAGTGATTGCGAATCGCGGATCACAGCGTTTGTTTTGAAACTGTCAGAATCGACATTCCCAATGGTCTTAACGGTACCTGAATCGAAACCATCAGTACCATTTAAAAACAAATTGATGGAAGTACCGCTAGGGTCCGCTAAATCGATACTGATCGTATTGCCGGCAGTACCTCTAGCCGTAGCATATACACCTAGATCAAAAGAATAATCGTTGAAGCTACCACCATTGATAGTGGCGCTTACAGTGGCATCTTGCGCGGCAACAACCTCACTGTTGTCATCATCTTTACTACATGATGAGATGATCAAGCATACTAAAAGACATGTAAAGAATACATTTTTCATAATTGAATGGTATTTAGTTAGATACAAAATGAGCATACCTCTTATGGTACTAGCTGATTTTATAAAATTAATTTGAGGGAATATCCTTCTGTTTGGGGCAGTAGAATAGATCGAATGTAGGAAATTAATTTTAATAAAATATAAATGATGTCTCTTTTTCATTATTTTAGCTTCACACTAAAACCACCATCTTATGGAAAATCCTACTGAAAGTCCTTTTGAAAATTTTGACAATACGCTTCTACTCAATGCCGCTACGGATGTAGAACGTGTTGCATTTTATAAGAAAACATACGCTCATGTCGCCGTTGGCGTATTGCTATTCATTGCGTTTGAATATCTGCTTCTCCAGAGTGAGACCATTGTTACATTCGCCTTGTCACTGACCGAAGGGTACAAATGGCTATTCATGTTGGGCGGCTTTATGCTTGTCACGACCTATGCCGAACGAATGACCATGAAAACACAGGATAAGAACAAACAGTATTTGGCCTTCGCCCTCTATGTTTTTGCTCAAGCCTTCATTTTTGTTCCGTTGATTTATATTGCCGCATTTTATATGGATTCAGGCTCCGAGCTGTTATATCAGGCATCTATCGTTACATTGGCCTTGTTCACAGGCCTATCGGCGGTTGTGTTTATGACAAAAAAAGATTTTTCATTTTTGAGGACTGGTTTGACCATTGGATTCTTTATCGCCATCGGCTTGATCGTCGCCGGAATGATTTTCGGATTTAACCTCGGACTTTGGTTTTCTGTAGGAATGTGTTTATTGGCAGGTGGTTCAATCTTATACCAAACATCCAACTTGGTCAATAAATATTCAACGGATGACTATATACCTGCCGCATTGGGGTTGTTTGCCTCCTTGATGCTGCTGTTCTGGTATGTGTTGAGCATATTTATGTCAAGAGATTAATATAAATTAAAAACAAAAAAAAAGCCTCTGATTTGGTCAGAGGCTTTTTTTATATCTTAATCTGTCGATCGATTTGTTGCGCCAAGGACACAAAGGTTTCTGTCCGCGACACTCCAGAAATGGATTGAATTTCCTTGTTTAGCAAATGCATAAGATGCTCATTATCTTTACATAAAATTTTAATAAAGATGCTCCAATTGCCCGTGGTATAATGACATTCCAAGACTTCTGGAATTTTTTTCAATTGTTTAACTGCCTCCGGATTGCTCATCGCTTTGTCAAGATACACGCCAACAAACGCCATGGTGGTATACCCTAGGATTTTCGGATTGATGACAAATTTTGATCCAGCGATTAAGCCCGACTTTTCTAGTTTTCGCAGACGTTGATGGATCGCTGCTCCTGAAATTCCCACATTTCTGGCAATCTCCAATACCGGAGTTCGTGCATCTTCCATTAACGCTCGAAGGATCACTTTATCAATACCATCAATTTCTATATTTTGGTTCGTAATTTTCATGTTCCAAAGAATCCCGAAAGTAACTCTCTATTGTTTTAATGTAAATACTCAATTCCGTTCAAATATTAATAAGGCATTTAACCTGTTGCTAAACATTGAGCGGATTATAGCCTAAATACGGCACTTCAGTCTCAATGAACTTGATATCGAAACTCTCCAATTCATTTAAGATCGGATCGTATACTTCTTTATTAATTGGAATTTGAACGCCAGGCGTTTTAATTTTGCCGTTTAAGATAGCCAACGTAGCTATCGCCACGGGTAACCCAACAGTTTTGGCCATCGCGGTATACGTTTGATCTTCTCCTAAAGTGACCATGGTAGCGTCAATTTGATGCATAATGCCATCAAGTTCGTATCCAAATTTGTGGTACATCACAATCATGTCTTTATCAGCTTCTCCTAGCGTCCAACTATCCATCAAAATTTTCTGCAATATTTCTGCAGGTGTGGCTTTCTGAAGCGCTACCATTTTTTCAGAATTGAAAATATCCAACTCCAATAGTTTGTCCCAAATCAAATCATCTTGTTCGATTTTTAATTGGTATCTAAATTTCAATTCTACCGAATCGGTTGGGCTGTAAGGTAAAAAGGCATTCACAAAATCCCGATAACTCATGTTTTCACTATCATCGATGGTATAGCTATCATCAGTCATGCCCAATTGTACGAACATATTCCAAGCGCGGCTGAAGCCGACCCGTCTCATCGTGCCTCGGTATAAGGTCTGTATGGATTCTAGACCGTAGGCACTTTGGTATTTTAAGGAATCGCGATTGGCGTAGGCCTCAAATCTGCCATAACCTTCGACATCCAAAAATTCTGTACGACGAAATAAGCGATTATATGGAATGTATTTATAGGTTCCTTCTTGGATAAATTTAGCGGCACCACCTTGTCCCGCCACGACGACATTCCGAGGATTCCAAGTGAATTTGTAATTCCAAAGGTTGTTATCACTTTCTGGTGCGACCAATCCGCCTGTAAAGGATTCAAACAAGACCATTTTGCCACCCTTCTCTCGGACGGCATCAATCGTTCGCATCGCACTCATGTGGTCTAAACCAGGATCAACACCGATTTCGTTCATGAATACCAGTCCTTTATTTTTTGCAGCCGTATCCAAATCTTCCATTTCTGGACTTACATAAGATGCAGTCACAAGATTTTTACCATAGGTGATACAGTCCTTTGCCACTTCAATATGATAACGCGCAGGAAGCATGGAAACTACGATGTCCGCATTTTCAATCGCATCATGTCTAGACTGTTTATCAAAAACATCAAGGGCTATTGCTTGAGCATTAGGATGATTGCTAATTAATTTTCTAGCATTTTGCACGCTTACATCACCAACCATAAGGTGTAGGTCTTCGGATTCAGATTTTTCTAATAAATATTTTATAAGGTATGAAGCAGATTTGCCGGCTCCAATGATTAAAATTTTTCGCATAATGGAATTAGTTGAGTAGTTTTGTGTTTACGAATTTACTAAATACAAAGGGTTCAAAAAACCGATAGATCATAAAACTATGAACAAAACAATACTGCTTGCGGGAATTTTATTGGGTATTTTGGGTATTGTCATTGGTGCATTTGCAGCTCATGGATTAAAAGATTTGATACCTGCCGAATCGATTCAGACGTTTGAAACAGGCGTAAAGTATCAAATGTATCATGCCCTGTTTTTATTGTCCGTAGCACTAATGCCCATGATTTCAAAGAAATTGAAAGCCACAATTTTTTATTTGGTTCTCGTTGGTGTTCTCTTTTTTTCTGGATCTATTTATGGATTGGCGACCAATAATTTAAGTGGCTTCGATTTTAAATCAATAGGATTTATAACGCCCATTGGCGGCTTATTATTGATCCTTGCTTGGGCCTTATTATTTATCGGAATTTTGAAAATTGATCGTGATAAATTTGGTAAATAAGTGCCTACTTTAAAATATTGTTTAATTTTGCACTCATAAACAACACAACATAATTATGGTAGACAATACCCAAATTACGAAATCGATTTCGTTAGAGTCATACGGAATTAAGAATGCTAAAGTGAATTATCAACTTCCACCAGAGGAACTCCACGCTATTGCAATCCGAAATGGTCAAGGTGTAGAGGCATCGTCAGGAGCTTTGGCAGTAAATACAGGTGAATTCACTGGACGATCTCCTCAAGATCGCTTTATAGTAAAAGATAGTATTACCGAAGATAAAGTTTGGTGGGGAAATATAAATATTCCCTTTGATGCCGATAAGTTTCAGGCCTTATATGATAAGGTTGCAAATTATTTATCTGGTAAAGAGGTGTTTGTAAGAGATAGTTACGCTTGTGCAGATAAAGAGTACAAGTTGAATATCCGAGTGATTACAGAGTATGCGTGGAGCAATCAATTTGCATCGAACATGTTTTTGCGTCCTTCCAAAGAAGAATTGAAAGATTTTAAACCAGAATGGACCGTCGTCAATGCACCCGGTTTTATGGCCGACCCAGAAATTGATGGGACGCGTCAACACAATTTTGCCATATTGGATTTCACCCGGAAAATTGCCTTAATTGGTGGCACGGGTTATACAGGCGAAATAAAGAAAGGAATTTTTTCTGCACTGAATTTCATTTTGCCAGTCTATAAAAATACACTTCCTATGCATTGCAGTGCCAATGTCGGAAAAGATGATGATACGGCCATATTTTTTGGGTTGTCCGGTACTGGTAAAACAACACTGTCAACCGATCCTAATAGAAGTCTTATCGGAGATGACGAACATGGCTGGACTGCTGAAAATTCGGTATTTAATTTTGAAGGTGGTTGCTATGCAAAGGTTATCAATCTTTCACAAGAGCAAGAACCAGAAATATACGACGCCATTAAAAAAGGTGCTATTTTAGAAAACGTCATCATGGATTCGAATGGTGTTGTCAATTTTGAAGATACATCGATCACACAAAACACCCGTGTCAGTTATCCAATCGATCATATTGATAATATTCGCGTACCATCGATTGGTAAAAATCCAAAGAATATTTTCTTTTTAACTGCTGATGCCTTCGGCGTGTTGCCTCCAATTTCCAAATTGACACCAAGTCAAGCCGCCTATCATTTCATATCAGGCTACACCGCAAAAGTAGCGGGAACTGAAGCAGGCGTTGTAGAGCCGGTTCCGAATTTTTCAGCTTGTTTTGGAGCTCCGTTTATGCCATTGCATCCTACGAAATATGCCGAAATGTTGAGTAAAAAAATGAAAGAATCGGGCGTCAATGTTTGGTTGGTCAATACAGGGTGGACCGGCGGACCTTACGGCGTTGGTACACGTATGAAACTAAAATACACGAGAGCTATGATCACAGCCGTATTAAATGGCGATTTAGGACTTTACAACTATGAAGATTATCATATCCATTCTGTCTTTGGAGTAGCGCAACCTCGATCATGTCCTGGTGTTCCAACCGATGTTTTAAGTCCAAGAACTACGTGGAATGATGATCAGGCTTATTACACGACGGCCTTTAAACTTGCAAATGCCTTTAGAGAGAATTTCAAAAAATTTGAGGAGTCTTCAAATGAAGAAATCAGACGCGGCGGACCGCAGCGTTATGCATTTTAAAAATGCTATAGAAACAAAAAAAATCGCGATGTATCTACATCGCGATTTTTTTTTGTTTAAAAATTTTAAGGATTATTTTCCCTTATTTACTTTTTCAATATATTTTTCCAGTGCCATTGTCATAGAAGGTGTGTCAGGAGTTGGTGCTGGAATGTCGCAGCGTAAACCATGTTCTTCAACGGCTTTGCATGTAGTGCTTCCAAAAGCAGCAATCCGTGTTTCATTCTGTTTGAAATCTGGGAAGTTATGCATTAAGGAATCTATTCCCGAAGGGCTAAAGAACACTAAAATATCATAATAAACATCTGCTAAATCCGATAAATCACTGATGACCGTCTTATAGAAAATAGCTTCTTTCCATTTAACGTTAAGGTCATTCAAAATTTCAGGAACTTCGTCTTTTAACTTGTCGGTAGTTGGGAGTAAAAACGATTCGTCTTTATATTTTTTGATCATTGGTGTCAGATCCGCGAAGGTTCGTTTTCCAACATAAATTTTTCGTTTTCTGTAAACAACATACTTCTGCAAATAAAAAGCAACAGCCTCCGATTGACAAAAATATTTCATTGTATCAGGAACTTTGAAACGCATTTCGTCTGCTACACGAAAAAAATGATCCACAGAATTTCTACTTGTAAGAATGATAGCGGTGTAATTGTTAAGATCGACTTTTTGTTGTCTGATATCTTTTGATGAAACCCCTTCTACGTGAATAAATGGTCTGAAATCTATTTTAACTTTTTGCTTTTCTTGAAGATCGAAATAAGGCGAATTTTCGATTTTAGGTTCTGGTTGAGACACTAAAATTGTTTTCACTTTCATAGGCCAAGGATATAGTTAGCTTAACTTTTTACTATTAGTTTGTATAAAATCAGATAGGGTCCGATTTCAAGTGCGCAAAGATACAAAATAAAATAGAATAAGTTGCTTAATATCAACTTTTGATGATTCTTAAAGGATGTGACTAATCCTACAAAATTAATGAGTGAAATAATGCCAATACTGATCAACAATATCAGTCTGGTAGGGGTTATGGCATAAAGCAAAATGACATTGATGGGAAGGAGAACGAACCCGCTGAAATTCAGATAACTGGTTTTCTGAAACAGGTATTGATCAATCAATTTATCGATTTCGAAAAGACTGCCGATGAGCCGCTCGAACAGTACTTTTATTAAGACCAATGCGGCAACACCAAAAAGGATTTTAGAGAATGTCAGAATCTCAAATGTGAGGGGCTCGACCAGTGTGGAATAGGAAATAAACCCAAAAATTGCCAATGAGATAATGAGATTAAAAAATACGAGAGCGTCAAAACCATCAATAAATTTCTGATCACGAGAATAGATTTTTAGATATTTTGAGTTTCCCAGTACAGTGACAAAATCATTAAAGCGTGCAGGAAACAGTTGCTTGGACATTGTAATGGCGATTAAACCTAAAACAATGAAGCCTGTAAACCATTCATATGAAATTATCTCTCGAAGCATCGGCGCTAAATTATAAAGAAATTTTATACTCTTTAACGATATTTTATGCTTTATCCCATAAAATTTATCATTCAAAAAAACTTACTTTTGCCATTATGATGTGAGGCTAATGAGGCTTTGCCAAAAACGATTTAGATGCAGGATGCCATTGTCATCATACCGACCTTTAACGAAATTGAGAATATTGAAGCGATTGTCAGGGCTGTATTTGATCAAGAAAAGCAATTTCATATTCTTGTAGTCGATGACAATTCACCCGACGGCACAGGAAAGCGAGTGAAGGAACTGCAAAATGAATTCGTTTCCCAACTATTTCTTTTGGAACGTAAACACAAAACAGGGCTTGGGACTGCTTATATAGAAGGTTTTGGTTGGTGCCTTAATAGAGACTACCACTATATATTTGAAATGGATGCTGATTTTTCTCATGATCCAAAAGATTTGGTAAAATTATATGATGCCTGTCATTTGGAAGGTGCTGATGTTTCCATAGGGTCACGATATGTAAAAGGTGTCAATGTGGTCAATTGGCCGATGAGTCGCGTGTTGATGTCTTATGGTGCTTCAAAATACGTACGATTCATTACGAGAATGCCCATTTGCGATACGACGGCAGGATTCGTTTGTTATAAGAGACATGTCTTGGAGTCCATTGATTTGAAAAAAATAAAATTCACCGGATATGCCTTTCAAATTGAAATGAAATTTAAAGCTTATCTTAAGAAATTTAAAATATTGGAAGTGCCGGTTATTTTCACAGATCGGAAAAAAGGAAAGTCAAAATTGAGCGGTGGAATTATTTCTGAAGCTATTTTTGGCGTTGTAACCATGAAGTTTAAAAGTTTGATCGGAAAGAATTGAGTTATGCAAGCTAAAAGAACCTTAATCAAAAATGCTAAAATCGTCAATGAAGGTCATATTTTCGAGGGCGATATCCTTATCGAGGGCGATTATATTAAAGAAGTTGCTGATTCTATCAGTGCCAAATCTTCTCAAGATGAAATCATAGATGTTGAAGGAAGTTATATTTTCCCTGGCGTAATTGATGATCAAGTGCACTTTAGAGAGCCTGGTCTGACCCACAAAGGAACGATTGAAACCGAATCAAGAGCGGCTGTTGCCGGTGGAATTACGTCTTTTATTGAAATGCCAAATACATTTCCACAAGCCACGACTATTGAAAAGCTAGAAGATAAGTTCGATATAGCGGAGAAAACATCCTATGCCAATTATTCGTTCATGTTTGGCGGCACCAATGACAATTTGGATGAGATTCTTAAAGTGGATCCTAAAAAAGTTGCTGGCTTAAAGTTGTTTTTAGGCTCTTCGACTGGCGATATGTTGGTTGACAACGAAGAAGTATTGGAAAAGATTTTCAAAAGTACCAAGTTGTTGATCTCTACCCACTGCGAAGATGAAGATACCATCCAGCGAAATCTTCAAGACTACATTAAAAAATACGGTAATGATATTCCTATGGAATTTCACCCGAAGATCAGAAGTGAAGAAGCTTGTTTCATATCTTCTTCAAAGGCCATCGAATTGGCAAAAAAGACAGGAGCACGTTTGCACGTTTTTCATCTGTCTACCGGTAAGGAAACTAAACTTTTTTCGAACAAAATTCCTTTAAAGGATAAAAAAATCACGGCAGAGGTCTGTATTCATCACCTGTGGTTTTCAGAGGATGATTATAAAACCAAAGGCACCTTGATTAAATGGAACCCTGCGGTAAAAACAGCTAAAGATAGAGCGGAGCTTTGGAAAGCGCTGTTAGATGATCGCATCGATGTGATAGCAAGTGATCATGCACCTCATACTTTAGAAGAGAAAAAAAATGTATACACCAAAGCGCCCTCTGGAGGTCCTTTAGTGCAGCATGCCCTAGTGGCTATGATAGAAATGCACCATAAAGGCAAAATCTCATTGGAGAAAATTGCCGAAAAAATGTGCCATAATCCTGCAATTTTATTCGAGATTGAAAATAGGGGTTACATTCGTCCTGGTTATTTTGCAGATTTGGTAGTAGTGGATATCAACAGTCCATGGTCGGTAAAAAAGGATAATATTTTATATAAATGCGGTTGGTCGCCTTTTGAAGGGACAATATTTAAATCGAGGGTTACCCACACCTTTGTGAATGGTGCTTTGGCTTATAGAAATTTTAAGTTTTTAGACGTGAAAGCTGGCAAACGATTAACGTTTAGTAGATGAGACACGCCATACTTTTAGTGTTAATAGTACTTGTTTTAGGCTGTGGTGACTCGAATAGACCTTCCAAACCTGACAATTTAATTCCACAAGAGAAAATGTCAGATATTCTGTATGATGTTTTCTTGTTGAATGCTGCCAAGGGAATCAATAGAACGGTTTTAGAGAATAACGGCATTCTTCCGGAGTCTTATGTATTTGAAAAATATAATATTGATAGTTTGCAATTTGCAAAGAGCAACGACTATTATTCATACGATACCAAAACCTACGAAGAAATCATGGAGCGGGTTAAACTACGATTGGAAGCCTCTAAAATAATCAACGATTCGTTGGAAATTGTAGAGAAAAAACTGAAAGATTCTCTGGACCT